>CAZZLF010000079.1:0-7739 GCA_964654965.1 uncultured Bdellovibrio sp. | reverse complement strand
GAAGTGGGACGAGCGATTCGGGTCGACCAGTTGATTCAAAAGTGGAAGATACCCGTCAGCGCTTTGGGTAAGCTCGGAGCCACCTCTGGAATTCGCCCTCGTTCAGCTCCGATGCCAACGCAGTCAAGGCCTTCTGTACGCTCGGTTCGTCGGCCGGCGATTCTTCCCTATGACCGGCAGCTCCTCTATTTTTACTTTAAGCCAGAGACTTTTAGTCGGTTTTTTGAGGAGGCTCGAAAGCAAATCCCTGAAAAAGATACAGTGTCTGCGTTCTTTGATGACACTGAATTAAGAGGCTGGATTGAGCGATTTTGCTTGGACTCTTCCGGAGTTTTGCAATTCAAGCAATCCCCCACGACGTACCTGGAATCAACAATAACTCAAGAGTTACAGTCAGTTATTATGGAGACCATGCTGCAAGAAGATGAATCCGCAAATGAAGTTTTATTAGAGGCTTTGTTAAAAAGGGGAATTCAAAAAACTTGGGTACGATTTTCGCATGATCTCAAGCAGCAAATGGCTCAGGCAGACGCGAGTCAAGATATGGAAAAATTTAAGGAATTATCCCAACAATTTCTTGACCTCCAGAGAAAACTAAAGGAATTTGAAGGATCTTATGTCTCAGGAAATTAAAATCGAAACCAAAGCATCTCAGGTCAAAAATCACAAAGATATTAAGAAACTTTTAGATCTGGGCGTTCAGCGTGGATTTCTTTCTTACATCGAAGTTCATGAGCTTCTGCCTCATGAGATGGTGAGCTCGGAAGAAATTGATGAAGTGATGATTCTTCTCGCTGAGAATGAAATCGAAGTGACTGATGGCAAGCGCCGACCTGAGGGTGAAGATGGTGAAGAAGAATCACTCGTAGAAGATCTTGCAGGACCTGAGGCTGCATCCGAAGAACTTCAATCAGATGAATCCGGTGATCTTGTTTCCACTTCGGAATACGCCAAAGGAACCGATCCAGTAAAACTTTATTTGAAAAAAATGGGATCGGTATCGCTTCTTACCCGTGAAGGGGAAGTGGAAATTGCAAAACGAATCGAAGCGGGTGAATTAGAAATTCTTCGAGCTTTATTGGCTTCTCGTTTGGGAACCATGGCGATTGTGGAATTGGGTGAACGTTTAGAGACCGGTAAAACCAAAGTGAAAGATGTCATTCGTGGCGTTGAAGACGAAGTGACTCCTGAAGATGAAAAAGTTTATCTTGATAAAGTGATCAAGGCTGTTTCCAAGGTAAAATCCCTTTTGGCTTACCAGGAAAAAATGGATGTTAAGCTGGTTGGTTTAGAGGCACGCAAGACTCCAGCGAAAGAAAAAGAAGCGATTCGTGCCGAAATTAAGAAAAAAGAGCGTCAAGTTGAGAACGGATTTGAAAGCATTGCCTTCAACCGTAAAACCATCAACGTTCTAGCTGCACAGATTAAGGACTATTGGACACGCGGTAGAGACATCAAGGAAGAGCGTTCTAAAATTTATCAGTATTTGGGTGTTAAAAACGGAGATGAGTTTTCTGAAGTTGCTGATTCCACCAAGAAAACCGAAAACGTACCGGGAATTTTGAAAAAATACGACTTGAACGAACAAAAGCTCATGCAGCTCATCGCTCAGGAAGAAGAAGCAGTCAAAAAACTGGATCGCCTTGAGAGTGAATCAGGAGTCACGGTTGATGAGTTGAAACGAATCAACGAAAGCCTTCTGATTGGTGAGCGCAGCGCTGATATCGCTAAAAGCGAGTTGGTGGAAGCCAACCTTCGATTGGTGGTTTCGATTGCGAAAAAATACACCAACCGCGGACTTCAATTCTTGGATCTGATCCAGGAAGGAAACATCGGTCTCATGAAGGCCGTAGATAAATTCGAATACCGTCGAGGTTACAAATTCTCCACTTATGCTACTTGGTGGATTCGTCAGGCAATTACTCGCGCTATTGCCGATCAGGCACGTACTATTCGTATTCCGGTTCACATGATCGAGACGATCAATAAATTGGTCCGCACTAGCCGGATGCTCATGCAGCAATTGGGACGTGAGCCTCAGCCTGAAGAAATCGCAGTAAAAATGGAAATGCCGGTCGACAAGGTTCGTAAAGTCTTGAAGATTGCAAAAGAACCCATCTCTCTTGAAACACCAATTGGTGAAGAAGAAGATTCATCACTGGGCGATTTTATTGAAGATAAAAACATCATCAATCCTTCAGAAGCGGTGATCAGCCTTAATCTTTCTGAACAGACGCGTAAAGTACTCGCGACACTCACGCCTCGTGAAGAAAAAGTTCTTCGCATGCGTTTTGGTATTGGTGAGAAATCTGATCACACCCTTGAAGAAGTTGGACAGGATTTCTTCGTTACCCGTGAGCGTATTCGTCAAATTGAAGCAAAAGCGCTTCGTAAACTCCGCCATCCTTCTCGTGCGAAGCTCTTAAAAGCTTTCAGCGATTAATTTTAGCGCTTTTCTTATCTCAAGCATTGATCGGCAAAGCCGTTTCCATCGACCAACAGTCGAGGCGGCTTTCCATTCACTCCACATTTTCCACTGCCAATAACTGAAGCAGGGGTTCTGGAAGATGTCCCATATTGGATCATGCAATCATCCATACCTGGTTTTTTACAAAGAACGACACGGGCGCAATCGGTGGGGGGAAGAGTGGAGGGGTAAACGCATGCGGGGTTGGAAGGATTGCTGGAATCTAAAGTCGTTGTCGCCTGTCCGTTCGAAATGGTGTTCAGGATCACGCAGCCTGCTGGCGCAGGCGTAAAGCTGCAACCGATTTTGTTAATCGCTTGAGCATTATTCGGTGAAAAAACCTGAAAAAAGGTCAGGCACACCAACAGAACCTTCATGAGTCGCCTTTCAAAAAACGAACCTACCTTTTACTATGTTATTTTTTTTAAATTATTTAACAAGTGTGTATGAAGAGACACTCCTCCGTCTTAATGAATAGCATTGAGAAAACGGCTAAAACCGATCTATATCTTCAGCATTTGAAAGGCGAGGATGCCCAGAACCGTTGCACCAACCAAATGCATGATGGGACCAAAACGTGCTGAGAGTTTTCGGGCTAACAAAAGGCCCGCGATGGTGGAGGCAAAGGCCCAGAGACCGATGGACAACGCGTAGGGGGAGATAGGTTTGTGGGCAATTCCGAGGCTGATTCCGACGCCAAAGGCATCCATGCTGGTGGCGAATGAAACGAGCAGTATTTTGGTGAAATGATGAAAGTTTTGAGGCTTCTGGGATTTTTCGTTTTTTCCCCGAAGGTGTTCGATTCCCTCGTGGGCCATATGGATGGCAACCAATAAAAGCAGAATAAACGCGATCCAGTGATCCCAGGCTTCTATTTTGCTGATCAGTTGGGATCCTGCAAGCGCTCCCACCAGAGTGGCGAGGGCTTCCGCTCCACCACTAGAAAATGCAAAACGCAAAGCATCGGCACGATTGAATCGACGATGTCCCATCGCTACTGCTGCTGAAAAGGAATCCACGCTGAGAATCATGCCCAAAACCATGACTTCAAGAAATAAACTCATGTGAATAGTATATGTTGAATTAAAAGCTGGCTCTACCACTTTTTTTACTTCGGCAGTTATGTATCAAGAGTGAGAAGCTGATGTTTCTTTCAAAAGCTTTAGAGCAAATTGATCCAGGCGCTGTAAAGGTGATTGAAATAGGATGAGAAAAAGCTTTCTTCGTTAAAAAGTTTTGCTACCAGTGGTGCAAGCACTCCTGCAGGTTTCAAAACTTCAATTTTAATTTTTTCAACCTCGGCGGTATTCATCTCAGTGTTAATCTGAATTCCCAAGGCGGTTTGTCCGCTTTTGCAAGCGGGATGATTCAGGGTCGCAACCAAGTTAATGGTCATGTTATTGAGCCCGAATTTTTGTTTTTCCTTTTGAAGGACGCAATTTTGCATGAAAACGGATTCATTAAGATTGGTCTTACAATTCAAGAGAAAACGCGGATAAAGGCTAGCATCGGTCAAATTGCTTGGTTGAAGTACGATCCAGACAAAGTTTTCAGAGTTTTTCTCAGTTCGAGAGAGTTCTTTTGACTGAGATTTTACCATGCGAATCATCGGAAATTCCGCACCGGCAAGATTGATGGAATAGTCTGACCCATTCATGGTCGAGTACTCATCGTATCTCATGAATAGTTTTTGTACCGATTCCAATCCAGAATTCACGCATTCAAACTTGTTGAATTCTTTAGCATGAGAAGTGGTTGAAAAAACTAAAATTAGCTGGATCAATGCAAGTTTAATCATGGCTGGTTTCCTAAAACGTCATCAATGTTTTCAGTTGGTGCCGGATCTTTTTTGCTAAAACTGTCACCAAAAATTTTCATTGCATCCATTCCCAATTGTTGAAAAGCAACCAAAGAATCAGCCATACGAACCAACTGATCGGTGGCTTTATTTAATGCCGTCTGGCTTTTACGAATTTCTTCCAACATCTCTTGGGCAGAACGGTCCATAGATCCCAGGTGTTGGTTCGCGGTATCAGCCTGACTGCACGATGCAATGCAAGTGATCAATGTGAGTAGCGCTATCTGGGGAATGAATTTCATGGAGCGATTTATATAATTTTTATTTAAAAATTGCAAGGACTTCCTGTGGATCAACCCTATAAAAATGCTGAACAAATCATGGATTGAAGAACCCATTTTTGTCGAAAAGGCAGTTTAAGATTCTATCCCTCAAGGCGCTGATATTATTGATGTTTAACCTTTAAAATGCTCATTTCTGCAGTTCGTTTTGGTGAAACAATAGCTGAGGGAATGCATTGTTTGACTGCTTCTGAGATGGCTTTGAGGATATTTTGTTTGTATTGGCTTCGTTGGTAAACCAGGCTGATTTCCCGGGTGGGAATTTCTCCCTTAAACTCTCGTAGTAAGGGGCTTCGATCCTGAATCAATCGTTCTGCCGCAAGTGCAGGAAGAAGGGTATACCCATGTCCCTGTTCTACCAGATGAATGATGGTCTCGAGGCTTCCGCTTTCAAATTTGAGATTTTGAATCACAGCAGATGTTTTTCTGATGGAACATAGTCTCATCATTTGGTTTCTCAGGCAGTGGCCTTCTGAAAGTAACCAGATGTCATGAGTGGGAAGTTTTTCTTCGGTTAAGTTTTTTTCGCGAATCAACGGATGGTTTTTAGAAGCAAAAACATGAAAGGGTTCATAGTAGAGCGGTCGTTCATCCAGTGAAGAGTATTCAAGTGGAGTAGCGAGAATTCCCGCATCGATTTCATCATTCCCAAGAGCGTCGATGATCTGGGCTGTAGTTTTCTCACTAATGACTAAATTGAGTTTGGGATGCTTTTTAGAGACAAACCCCAAGAATCGATGAAGAAGATAAGGCGCAACAGTGGGAATGACTGACAAATGAAAATCACCCGCGACTTCCCCTTCTTGCAATTGGGCAAGGTGTTTGAGTTTCTCGTTTTCACGTAAAATTGTTTTTGCCTGTTCAATCACCGGAATTGCCTGTGGTGTAGGCAGTATCGGTTGTTTTGTTCGATCAAAAAAGGGCATCTCGAATTCTTCTTCCAGCTTTTGAAGTTGCATACTCAGCGTCGGTTGAGAAACATGGCAGGCTTTGGCCGCTTTTCCAAAGTGACGGTAACGATCAACAGCAACTAGGTATTCGAGCTGGGTAAGAGTAGCCATACCCATAGTTTAATTCTATCGATTTTTAAAATCAATCGATTCTATTCCATAGCTGACGGTAGTGATTTTGGGGGTCGTAGTCTTCGGCTTGTTTTTCGATATTGAAATAACGTGGAGGATTATTTCCAAAACTACGAGGGTCGGATCCAACTCCGGCGAGATAGGACCAGTTTCCGTAGTTTTGTGAAGCATCATAGTCGATCAAAATCCATTCAAAATACCGAGCTCCCCAATGCCAAGGAACTTGGACAGTATGTACCAGGTATGAGGCCACATTTTGGCGTCCACGATTGGAGAGGTATCCGGTGGTCTTCAGTTCCTTCATGCAGGCGTCAACCAATGATGAGCCCGTATTGCCATCGATCCAATTTTGAAATCCTTGCCGATTCGAAACATGAGCATTGGATTTATTTTGAATTCCTTCCAGTCGGTAAAAAGAGGATCCATGTTTGAGTGAAAGCCAGTAAAAAAACTCTCGCCATAATAGTTCAAAACGCATCCATTCCGACCCTTCACTGGGTCCGAATAAACTTTCATGGCGGGTGATCTCGGCCCAAATTCTTCGAGCAGACAATGAACCGACCGAAAGAAAAATGGAAAATTTTGACGAGTAATCCAAACCGATCATTTGGTTTCGGGTGAGTTTGTAGTTTTTTAGATTTTCAGTCGCAAAAAAATAGTGGTGCAGCCGGTTTAGTGCAGTTTCTTCGCTTCCATCAAAAGGTACGCTGGAGCGGGGATCGTGAGAAAAGGTGGATATGGAATTTTTTTCTGATTCCTTGAGTAAAAGGCTTAATGATCTTTCAATCGGTAGAATCATGGAACGATTCAGTTGATTTTTAAAATCAGTGAATACCTTGGGGAATCGTTCATGAGGTACTGGCCATTTGGAAAAAAGGTGATTGCTGAAGAAAGTCTCTACCGGAATATTTGATGCGCTCAATGCAGAAGCCCAGAACGGATCGTTCTGATGATTTGCACTACAGAAAACTCGATCGATCTTTTGATCATGGAGTGAGTTCCAGATCTCATTGGGGGTAGACTGACTGAAAATCCTGGTTGAAATGCCAAGTGGGTCGAGTTTTTGTTGAAGAGACTCGATGGCTTCATTTCTGATTCGGGAACGAAATGGTCCACAAAGAGGTGGTAGGAATGGTGAACCAGGATCAGAAGGGAAGTTGGATTGCTCTTGTAGATGAGTGAAGACCAATGCCTCACGAGCTTCACCCGATTGGAGCATGCTCAAGGCTCGGTTCAGTGCCGGATGATCATCAAGACGGTATTGATCCTGAATCAGAACGGCAATTTTCATCTGTGTCTTAGCCTCGTATGTGCCATCCACGTGGCTTGGCAAATGCGAGGATTCCCAAATAAGAAAGAGTGGCACCCATTCCAGAATGCTTACGTCCTGCCCAAGGCAGATAAGGACTCACGCGATCGCAACAATTCAAATAGGAAGTTCCTGAATTCACCTGTGACAAAATTGTTTTTCCACGTTCTTGATTGCTCGTGTAAACCGAAGCGGTCAGTCCGTATTCGCAATCATTCATGAGTTTCACTGCTTCTAGGTCATCTTTAACTTTCATGACTCCAATGATTGGACCGAAACTTTCTTCCATCATCACTTTCATCTGATGATTCACATTGGTCAGCACGGTGGGCTCAAAGAATGCGCCTTTTCCAGAAATACGTTTACCTCCGCAAAGAATTTGAGCGCCTTTAGATAAAGCATCTTGAACTTGAGATTCCAAAAATGAAACATGCCCTGGGCGGGTCAACGAACCTTGCTGATTGGTTTGTTCCATCGGATTGCCGACTTTGAGGGCTTTGGTTTCTTGTTCGAACAATGCAATGAATTGGTCATAAACTTTCTGGTGAACATAAACACGTTCTACTGCACAGCAACTCTGACCGTTGTTGTAAAAGCAACCTTCAGCCACGGCGTTGGCTACTTTTTTCAAATCTGCGATTTCATCAGTGACATAGAGAGGGTCTTTACCGCCCAGCTCCAGTCCTACTGGAACCAGCTTTGAAGCGACTCTCTCAGCGATGTGTTTACCGGTCTTGTAACT
>CAZZLF010000078.1:0-7769 GCA_964654965.1 uncultured Bdellovibrio sp. | reverse complement strand
AACATGGGCACGCGTGGTCACCACGCCAGCCCCAGCTTTCAACTTTGACGTAATCCGCGATTCTCCCCGATGCGTTCTGGAAGGAAGGGCGATGATCGCCTTACCTCCCTCGCTCATGTTTGCACCCGTGATGAAGTCCAGTTGACCACCCACTCCCGAAATGATTTTTCCACCAATTGAGTCGGCGCAGATCTGGCCGGTAAGATCAATCTCCACTGCAGAGTTGATCGCCACCACTTTTGGATTTCGAGCGATGACCAGCGGATTATTCACATAACTTGCATCCAGCTGAATCACGCTCGGATTATCATGGATGAACTCGTAGACTTTTTTTGTTCCCATGATGAAGGAACTCACTGTTTTGCCGGGATGAATTTTTTTTCTCGAATTATCGACCGCCCCATTGAGAATCAATTCGAGTGCACCGTTAGTCCACATTTCAGTGTGGATCCCCAGATGTTTGTGATTTTTCAATGCGGCCAACACGGCATCGGGAATCGCGCCTATTCCCATTTGAAGAGTTGATCCGTCTTCGATCAATTTGGCAGCATACTCTCCGATCTTCTTCTCGGTTTCACTGGGTGAAGAGGGAGTGGTTTCGAATATTGGTTCTGAAATTTGAACGGCAGCATGAATCTGACTGATATGAACGATTCCGTCTCCTTGGGTCCGAGGCATCTGATCATTGATTTGAGCGATTACCGTACTTGCCGTCTCTACTGCAGCCTTGGATGCCTCCACACTGGTGCCAAGCGAACAGTAACCATGGCGATCCGGTGGAGAAACATGAATGAATGCTACATCAATCGGTCGCTTTCGTGAGCGGATTATTCCCGGTATTTCTGATAGAAAACAAGGCAGATAATCCACATTTTGATGGTTAATTTTAGGTCGAATATTTGGTCCAACGAAAAAATTGGTCACTTTAAAGATGGAAGCAAAGTCTGGATCTGCATATCGGGCTGGACCAATGGTATGAAGATGCAATATCTCAATGTCTTTCAGGTTTTTGGCCTTTGCATGCTCTAAAAGAGCATCAATCAACCGCAGGGGGGTTGCTGCCTGGCCATGAAAATAAATCCTGGAACCGGATGAAATGGATTGGACTGCCTCAAGGGCCGTAGAATAGACCTTCATGCTCCCTAGCCTAACATAGCTGAATCACTGAAAAACATGACGTGGATCAGAATATTCATTATTTTTTTCCAATAAAAACAGAGCGTTGACACATTTGAATCTCTTTTTTAGTGTGCCCGCATGAGTCTTTATACGGAAGCCGTAGGCCAAGCAAAATCCCAAAAAACAGCAGAAATTACCTCGATCATCAATGATCGTTTGACGAAGATTTTTTTCGATCAACTCTCAGGGATCTTGGGAAGCGTTCCATTCGTCAAATTCGTCGTGGATCGTAAAAACAACAATTCGATCCATTTCATCAACGATAAACTTTACCACCTTCATGCTTACTATGTTTGCGACCAGATTCTAAAAGAACCACAACCAAAATTTTTCAAAACCATTGATGCTTTCAATGAAGAAACGTACCACTCTCCAAATCGCCGATTCTATTTTGGAACCATTGGTCGCATTCGCCACGAAAATAAACAAGTCTACACTCTTGAAACTCAGGAAATCGATTCCATGAATCAAGCGCTGATTGAAGATTTGTATTCCATCGTGAAATCCAACATCGATTCCAACTTTGAGCTGTTTTTCAAACCCGCTAATCACATTCAAGAAAAAGCGATCGAAAATATCTCTGCCACAAAAATTCCTCGAATTTATACTTCGGAAATTTATGCCAATTCTACTTTTATTTCGCTGACTCCTGGTGCTTCAGAAGGGCGACTTCGCGTATTCCATTCTGATACCGAGTTCCAGGCGGCTTTAAATTCGATCGAATGGTATGACATCATCGTCATGCATCGGGTGCCCGATGATGTTCCACGTGTGTCAGGGATGATCAATGCTGACTTCACCACCCCCCTCTCTCACACCAACGTTCTGGCCGCAGGTTGGAAAATTCCGAACTGCATTCAACGCGATATTTTTGAAACGATTTACAAAGAACATCTGGACCGCAAATGGGTCCGCCTCGAAGTGGCAGCAAATGCCGTCAAAGCAGAACTCAAACTCATTGATGAACCCAAAGAATTAAAAAAACCAAATTGGGTCATTCAAAAAATCACGATCGAAACTCCCGATGTGGAAGATCCCAAGATCCGCTCCCTCGAAGATCTTCGCATGTCTGACCGTTATAAATATGGAACCAAGGCTGCAAACATCGGTGAAATGAAGCATGTTTTGAAACACGGCTCAAACCGGATCCTCGGCTTTTACCAGGTGAAACGACCTCCTCGTGAAAACCTGATTCCCCACATCGCCAATTTCCTCGGAAAACCTGAAAGTGAGGAATTGATCCACGAAGCCTCCACTTTTCTTTCTTCCTTCTTGAAAGTTCCTCGCGGAATCGCCCTTCCTTTTTCGATTCAACGCCGCTTTCTCGAAACCTCGCCCCAGATCCAGCAGGCAATCGGCAAACTGAAGATGGCATTGGAACTAGATGCTCATGAAATTGATTCTCTTTGCGTTTCACTTCAAAAACAGATTCTGAAAACCAGAATGCCGGATTCCATCCGAGATGAAATTGATCGCATGATCATCAAAGAACTTTCCGGAGTTTCCACCTTTGTCTTGAGAAGTTCTTCGAACGCAGAAGATCTCGAAAACTTTTCGGCGGCCGGCATTTACGAATCGGTCAATCACCTCACCTCGGCTGAAAAAATCTTTGAAGGAGTAAAACAAGTTTGGGCTTCATTGGTTTCTGCCCGAAGCGTGCGTCTTCGTCAGCAATCCGGAATATCTCTTGATGATTCCTATATGGGTGTGATTATCCAGGAACAAGTGGAATCCGGAATGGGCGGAGTCATGGTGACCAAAAATCCGATGGATAAAAACGACTTCCGCAACGTCTATATCAACGTGAGCCTCAAATCAGTGATTGATATTGTTCAAGGCGCAGAACTTCCAATGCAGTACCTTTACAATTCCGTGGAAGGTGGCGGAACCACCATCAGTCTCGGTGGCGCAAAAGAAGATTTGAATACCGAACGACTCGAAATCCTCAAGAAAATGGCATTTGCCGGACGCCTCATGCAATCCCACTTTTCACCGGACTACACTTTTAGCCACCCTGCTGATATTGAGTGGCTGGCAAATCGGGATGGCGTTTACTTCCTGCAATTGAGACCTTACGCAAAATGAATCTGAAGCGGCTTTTCTTTCTTTTCAATGCCTTTCAGTTTTTCTTTTCCCTACTGCTCTGGGTTCCGATTTTTTATGAATACCAAAAGCGTATCGGACTCAATGATGCCGAAATCTTTCACATTCAAAGCCTTTATTATATTGTGTTTTGCCTACTCGAAATTCCAACCGGCTATCTAGCCGACTGGCTCGGCTATCGACTCTGCCTGATTCTGGGTAGCGCAACCCTGATCATCGCCAATGTTTGGGTACCGTTCACACCAAGCTACGAAGGATTTTTATTTCACTTCATTTTGATTGCGCTAGCTCGATCGTTTGTTTCCGGAGCCTCCAGTGCATATCTCTACGAAACTCTTCATCAACAATCGGCTTTAGATCAATATAAGGAAGCAGAAGGTAAAGCTCGATCGTATTCTTTGATCGGCAAAGTGATCTGTTGGGCATTGGTCGGGCCGATCATGCAGTTTCACCTGACTCTTCCTTACTGGCTGACGGCGATCAATGCCGCAATCGGACTTTATTTTGCATTTGCCCTTCCGGAAACCAAGTTTAATGGAGAAAAAAAACGGGCTAACATACTCGAAATTTTTTCGATCTTGTTTTCAAATCCTTACTTGCTGCTGATCATGTTCCAGGGCGTCGCCCTCTTCGTTCTCGCTCGGATCTGCCAAGTGAACCTTTTTCAACCGATTCTCGAAAACAAGGGTTTTTCCGTAGTTTCTTACGGAATGGTCATGGCACTCATGACGATTTTCGAGGCTTTAGGGTCTTTTCGTTCCAGCTGGGTTCGAAAATATTTGAATGACCTCAACGCTGTTTTCATTTTTACTCTCGCCATCGGAATCAGTTTTTATTTCATGTCTTTGAATCACTTTTACGGAATCGATTTGAAATATGTCACCCTTGCAGCGCTCTGCCTGTTCAGTTATGTGATCGGAATCTCTTTTCCGATCCAACGACAACTCATGAATCAGGCGATTCCCGACCCTAGACTCCGAGCTTCGCTGCTTTCCTCGGAATCGATTATTGATCGCGGAGTGAACAGCATCGTCGCTTCCGGTCTCGGGGTTGCTCTACAATCTGGAAATCTGCTCATTTTTTTAAGGCAATCGGCCATGGTTTCAGTATCATCAGTATTAGTGATTGCCATGTTGATCCGATACACCAGGAGGTCTACCGCATGAAAAATCAATATCCACAACTCGATCGTTTTTTTCCAAAAATCACTCTGAATTGGGGTGATCGTTGGAAGGATTTTTCACCTCATACCATTGCCATCATGCTCAAGACTTCGGCGATGTTTCTGTGTATTGCACTGGTATTAAAACTAACATTTTCAATCACTCCAGATGGCTGGATCCAACACTTTGACGAAAGCATCTTGAGCTGGGTGGGTAATTTACGAACTCCCTTTCTCAACATGATGATGGTCGATATCACTGCGCTGGGTGGACTCGCTCTAACCATTGTTCTAGGACTTCTTTCTGTTGCAATTTTCTTACTGGCTCGCGATCCGGCAGCGGCGATTCATTTGGTATTGACCGCGACTGGCGGCTTTTTCATTTCGATTTACACCAAGGGCCTGATCGCCCGTCCTCGACCAACGGTAATTCCTCAGTTGATTCAAGCATCTGGATTTTCGTATCCCAGTGGTCATTCCATTACTTCTTCGGCGATGTATCTCACGATGGCCATCTTGGCTTGCCGTCACTTTCAATCCTACCGAGCACGAGTCACTTTACTCAGCCTTGCCGCCATCATGATCACTCTGATTTCTTTTTCTCGAATTTATCTCGGCGTTCACTATCCGAGTGACACCATGAGTGGAGCGTTGATGGGATTGGCATGGGCTTTATTCATGGCTGCGTTGTTTGCCAAAACTCACTTTGCACCGAAAAGTCGCTAATTGAGATTATTGAAAATGCGGTGATATCGATTCAACACTTCCCAACGAAGACGATCGGGGGATACCGCTTTCGCAAATTTGTGATGAAATTCAAAATCAGGTGAACTTCTCTGCGGTAATCCGAAATCCATCTTGGAAACATTTAGTCGAATCGCTGTCGTTGCAAACCAATGAGCCATGTCTGCAGGAGAGTTTTTTTGTTCATCCATTTTTTTTAAAATCTCTTCTGACATTACTCGCTTTAACGCAAATGAAGTGGCTCCGATGAACGTCTGTAAAATTTCCTCAGCCCGTTCCTGTTTGGATTGCGGTTCTTTTTTCTCACCAGATTGAAGTTCAGGCGTGAGATCTACTGATTCTGGAAGCCCATCTGGAAAGTCAATCGTTGGATAATTTTTAGCGGAATTTTTGTCGAATTTTGTTGGATTTTTCATCGACAATTGCAACTCAGCCATTTCCAAAGCAAAAAACTTCACCGCATTGGGTGCTGCCGCTTTTGCCCGCGTTTCCAAAGCACGGTAATGGGATCCCATGACCAATCCTCGATAAATGCCTTCGATGGAAGCTCCCTGCTGCAGGGATGAAAGCAAGGAACGGAATTGATCCTGATCCTCAATTTCAGGAATGGCAAACGTGATTCGAATGATCTCAGAAAGCAATTCAGCATTGGCTTTCAACAATCCTTCATTTGTTTCTGTTGATCGCGGAGTCGTTGAAGGAACGGGCTTGATTCCTGAAGGACTCGGAGTTTGAAACCCCATTCCAACCAGCACTTTCATCGATTCAATTGTTTTTTCAACTGATTGGGGAATCTGGCATGAACTGAGCAAAACCAAACCCAGAATCGAAAAAAAGATTTTCATGGATTTCCCAAAGCTTTCGGAGACTGGGATCTTCCCACCGCACCTGCAAGAACCACGATCGTGATGAGATAAGGGAGAATCTGAATCCATTGTACCGGCACAGGATCATTTCCCCAAAGTGTCACCCCTTGCAATCTAATCTGAGCGATCTCGGTAACCCCGAACAACAAACAAGCCAGTACGGTTGGTACTGGTTTCCATTTACCTAAAATCACCGCTGCCAATGCGATAAAGCCGCGACCTGCTGACATGTTTCGTATAAAAGAAGAAGATAAATAAGTAGAAAGAGTGGCTCCAGCAAATCCGCCCAACAAACCACTGATCAAGACCCCCTGCCATCGTTTCCATAAAACGGAAATCCCTGCACTGGTCAACGCTTCCGGATGCTCTCCTGCAAAACGAATTCGAATTCCAAATCGGGAATAATCATAGAAATATTTACTCATGACGATGATCCCCAGAGTGATCCACAGAGGTGCGATTTTGAATTGCGCTTCAGTGGGAATCGGAGGAGTGGAGCCCGTGGAATCAAACCAGATCTTTGAAAAAAACGGCGGAACACCCATGGCAAAAAGATTGATCGCTGTACCTGCTACAATTTGATTGGCGCGATACCGAAGCACTACTAATCCATACAATGCAGCCAAAACCATTCCTGCTACACCAGCCATCAAAAATCCATAATAAGGATTCGAAGAAGAAAGAGTGGAAACAGCTCCAAAAAATGACCCCACCAAAATAAATCCTTCCAGACCAATTTGAATGACTCCGCTTCGCTCACACCACATCCCACCCAAAGCTGCAAGAATCAACGGAGCAGAAACACGAAAGACCGGAAGAATAAATGCATCAAACATTTTTGGCCTTCTTTCTCCATTCAAACAATCCTTCTGAAACGACACCGAGAATGATCAAACCCTGAATGATGTAAGTGAGATCACGGGTGATTTTGTCAGTTTCGAGATCCAAACTGGCCGCACCTTTTTGTAGAATTCCAAAAAGGAATGCGGAAGGAACGATTCCGATGATGTTACCACGCGCGAGCAATGCTACCGCGATTCCGACAAAACCATAGTCAGCGGAAAACCCGAGCTTGAACCGGTGTGCATTTCCCAGAACTTCGATCACTCCCACCAATCCGGCAAATCCTCCCGCCAGAAACATGGAAAAAATCCATGATTTTTGCTTTGAAATCCCATAAGTCTCGGCAGCAGCTTCATTCTCACCCACCGCTTTCATTTCATAGCCTCGAACACTGTTCCAAAGCCAATAATGAACGATCAAGATTAATCCAATCAGCACAAAAATGATTTCACCCATCGGTGCCCCATTAAAAACCGCAAATGGCTTAAGGTGAAATACAGAAGGAAGCGGAATGGTTTCAGCTTGTGAGCTATCTGGGTCCTTAATCACATAGAGAGTGAGATAGGAAGTCAAACCCGCGGCAATAAAATTCATCATGATGGTCGTGATGACTTCGTGTGAACCACGTTTTGCTTTCAGGAAACCTGGAATCGCTCCCCAGATTCCTCCACCCAGGAATGCGAGAAGAGTGGCAAATCCCATGGCCATTGCAGGTGAAGCAATATTTTTTCCCCAAACTCCGGCAAATGCCGCTGCCATCGCTCCCATCAACAATTGACCTTCTCCGCCTACATGGAAGAGCCCAGCTCGAATCGGACTCGAAACTGCAAGACCGGTCATCAGAAGTGGAGCTGTATAAAACAAGGTCATGC
>CAZZLF010000077.1:0-7844 GCA_964654965.1 uncultured Bdellovibrio sp. | reverse complement strand
GGGATGGCTCTTCGATCTTTTTAATTTGGTGAGATCTCTTACTTTTGGATCAACACCGGAGCAGCTAGGACATTCAACACCAGTGAAGTATCCCACTCAACGCCACCGGTAGAAACATCATGCTTGCGTACCACTACAGCCATCTGGACGAGATTGCCGTTATATTTCTTCATCATGCTGACATCATTATGATCAATCATGAAATAAGGGAATTGTGATCGTTTTTGAGTTGCCAACCAAGGCTGACTGTTGAAATCGACCTTGAAAAAGGATTTTCCTTCCATCTCCACCAAAGTGCCATTCAAAATGTAAGTTTCATTTTCGGCTAACTCAAATTTTGTATTGGCCGTTTTGAGAGGAAACGGAACCTTGTCACCGTCAATTTTTGGAATGATACAAACCGCTTTAGGGTCATCGATGTCCACAACAACATCCAATTTACCTGGATTTTGCGCTCGTGCGGCACCCCCAATAACCATCAAGATAACAGCAAAAAAAACGTTTCTTTGATATTGATTCATCTTATTTTTCCCCCTGAATAATACGAACTTTTAACTCAGGTGCCAAACGGTACCCTTGTCTCCAATTCAACAAATAAGTCGGTTTTTTCTGATCCGGCTCAAGAACTTTTCGAATCCGATTGATATTGTAATAAAGTTTTCCATCATGAGATTCTGGATTGTAGTTTTCTTTCCAGACACTCTCGATGATTTCTTGCTTGGAAAGACCCTGCTTGCTGTCTTCATCCGTGCGATGTTCATGCGCAATTGCAAGTTGATGAATGATTTCAATCAGAAGATGCTGTCGACGCAGGTTGATTTCGCCTTCACGGGTTCGAATGGTGCTTCGATTCAGATCAATTTCCAAATCCACACGGTTCAGATTCAACTTCACCCGTTCTTCAGCAATCTCTCTCCTTAAATTCTTGAATTCTTCGTGAATCACTGCTTTTTCAAGTAGGTCAAGATAGAATCGAGCCTGGATATAGTCTTGCTCAATGCGATAAACGCGAGCATACCCGTAAAGAACAAAAAGATAGTGATACCAATTGTGTTCTGAAACAGCGACGGTGAATGCTTTTTGCAACCAATGCTTGCCAAGAGCGGTATCAGAGTTCCGTTCTGCCAATCGAAGGAGCATCAAGTAAGTTGAAGTCAAAATCCCTCTGGGATGTTCTTTTTCAGCGTACTTGAGAATCACTTCTCCAAAAAATTGAGCACGTTTCACTTTGCCTTGAGACAATGCAACCAAAGCCAAGGACAAAAGAGCTTGAGCCTTTGATTTCAACAACGATTCGCCGCTGTTCTCTGCTCTGTTTTCTTCAATTTCTAATTCGCGCCAGAAACGATGAAATAAAATCTGTGCTTTTTTAAATTGAGCGTTACGGAATGCAACAATACCGCGGCAATACCAAACATTTGGAGAATGATTCAAAGATGAAGAATCCGATTTTTGAGCAAGAAAAATTTCCAGCTCATTCACCCAACGTTGAACTGCTGGTTCATTTCCTGTTTCACTCGAATATCTCAATAAGTGCGCAAGTGCATCACTTGTTGAACGCGCGTCATGATTTAATTTTGATTGCTCTAAAGCCAATTCATAATAACGACCCGCCTCTTTGAGTTCGCATTTTTCCATACGCAAATTACCGCGACGGATCAGCTCTTTGGCAGAAAGCCCAGAAAGGGCTGCAGAATCAAGAATGTGAGTCTGAGTTGTTGGATTTTGAAGAAGACCTAAATTCACAAATGTACTCCAAGTGATGAACGAAAAAATTCGTAGATTATGAAGACTAGTAGGATTAAAAAGGATGGTCAATATGAACCTTCACTTTTTTCAATGGATGCCGCACGCAGACGAAAACAAGAACTCTGCACCAATCCCCCTCCTTTTATTTCTTCATGGGATGGGTGGCACCGGACAAATGTGGAGACCGATTGCTGCATTACTGGAAGAAAAATTTTATTGCATCGCACCCGATCAGCGTGGTCATGGTCGATCGCGGCCTTTAACTGTAAATGAAAACAACGCATTTCATGCAACGGATTACGCTAGAGATTTAGTTCCGTTATTAAGGGAAAAAGTAGAAGAGCTTCATCCGTCATCAATTTATTTGATTGGACACTCGATGGGAGTTCGCTCCGGATTAGCGACAGCAGAAATGATTTTATCTTCGGAAGAAAAACTAAAACCCCTATTGAAAGGCTTTATTTCCGTTGATTTGGCTCTACAAAGCAAATGGGGAGGAGGCATTGGCACTCCTCTCTCTCAATTTATTGAATTGCTTCCGGAATCATTTCCGAATCGGGAAAGCATGCGGGCTCACTTATTTCAACATTGTCCTGATCCAGCCATTGCTCAGTACCTTTCCGCAGTTGCAAAGAAAACGAACGATCAACCCGAGTCATGGACTTTTCCATTCGATCATCGTGCGCTGATTCAAACCATCGCTCAAGCAGATGAAGCACCCATTGAAAAATGGGTTCTGAATCTTGCTAACTCTGGAGTGCCGGTCTTGGCTCTCCGTGGTGAAAAATCAAAAGTTTGGCTGAAAGAAGATTTTGAAATCACAAAAACAAAACTGGCCAATCCTCAAATTATTTTTGAAGAGTGGCCAGATTGTGGACATGGTCTACCTTTTGAACAGCGCACAAAATTCATCGAGCGCATTCGCGACTTTTGCCGCTAGAAGAATTCTCTATTCTTCGGAAGTGACAGGAACATGAGCTCCACCTGAACCCACCACTACACGGTCATTACGAGTGATTTTGGCAGTTTTAGCCCAATTCTTCATTAACTCACCAAAGATTTGTCCTTGCTTCTGACCTTGAATCTTAGCGTAAGTCTCTGTTTTTTCCTTTTCAGTCACCTTAGAAGGATCAAAAGACTCTAAATCAGAAACTTTGGCAAAAAGAGTTCCTCCCAAAATTCGGAAAGCCTGGGCAGGCTCGCCCTTTTTCATCGCAAAAATCTGATCTTTTACTGTTCGAATCGAGCCTACACCTTGGATCAGATCCGTTTGAAAATTCAACCAGTCAGAAACCTTCATCTTCGCTTTAGCGTCATTCAAAAGTTTACCAATCTGCGCTTCGCTTCCGCTATTCACTAAAGGAAGCACTTTCTTTTCCATTTCAGCGGTAAACTGGTCGAGATTGAGTTGCTCTTTTGGATCTTTAGAAGCAGGCATCAATTTACGAAGCGACTCATGATCCACATAAAGATATTTGATTTTTCTTTTGTTCTTCATGTCTGCCAAGGATTGCTCCACCTCAGACGGCGTAACTTTCACCAATGAACCGATAAACTCACGAAAGTTTTGCTCCATCAAATCAGAACCAACCAATTCTTCAAAACGAGTTGGACTATATTGATTCTGAACCAGAACATTTTTATAGAGCAACTTGTCAAAACGACCGTCTTTTTGAAATACGGGCATTTTCAAAATCTCTTGGCGAATTTGATTGATAGAAGGGTAAAAACCTTCTTTTTTTGCAATTTGCGCCATTAATTTTTTCTGTGCAAGATCCTGAAACACCGCTTCACGAATTTTGAATTGCGCTAATTGCTCTTCGTTAAATTTACCACCCATCATGCCCTTGAAAAATTCAATGCGTTGATTGAGAGCGCGCGAATACTCGGAGTACGATATGGTTTCACCGTTCACTTCTCCTGCGACGCTGGGTGATTGTGAACCGCTTCCTGGAACCAAAACTCCGGAAAAGATGAAAACACCGGCAATGACGGCTACGATTCCGCCAATCACCTTTGGTCCGAACTTGTTTCGCATAACATTGATCATAAGTTGATTTCCTTTGGAAAATATTGAAACACACTTTACGATAAATGCAATGCTAAAGCTCCTCAAGCAATACCGCTTCTATCTTGCGATTCTCGCTTTTTTGCTGATTCCGGTTCTTTCCATTGATACGGGCAACCGTTTGCCCCGCGACTACCAATTCTATGACCGTTTCGCACTAGCGATCACCACCCCTTTTCAGATTGCCATCAATTGGTTTCTTGATACTGCAGTGAGCACTTACGAAAATTATATTTTTCTTTGGAACACGCACCAAGAGAACAATGCCTTGGTGGAAGAAAATGGAAAACTGGTCAATACCATCTTGAATTTGAGAGAACTCGAACAAGAAAACATCCGGTTGAGAAACATTTTGCAATTCAAAGAAAATTACAAAATGAGCACCATCGTTGCTCGAGTGATTGCCAAAGACGTATCTAGTGAGTTTCGTGCCATCCGACTCAATCGAGGTTCTGCTGAGGGAATTGAACCAAATATGGCGGTTCTCAACATTGAGGGCGTAATCGGTAAAGTTTTTCGAGTAACGGAGCATACTGCCGACGTAGTCACGATTCTCGATCCGATGTCTGCGATTGATGCTTATATTCTTCGTTCCAGGGCTCGTGGAATCGTAGAAGGATTAAACGACTCACTTTGCCAGTTAAAGTTTGCATTGAGAGTCGATGACATTCAACCCGGTGACATTCTTCTTTCCAGCGGCCTTGGAGGAAGTTTTCCCAAAGCGATTCCCGTCGGAACCGTCATCAAGGTTACGCGTAAATCATTTGGAATCACTCAAAAAGTGGAAGTAAAACCCAGCGTGGACTTCTCCAAACTGGAAGAAGTCATGGTCGTCACCAAACAAGAATCCTAGGAATCCATGAAGGCAAGATTACTCAAGCTCAGCAACTTTCCAGGAATGCTTCTCATTGCCCTTTTTGCTCTGACTTTTCAAAGCACCTTGTTCAATCATCCATCCATCGCTTTTTTTCAGCCGGACTTCATTCTGTTCTTCACCATCTGGGTTGCCATTCGAAGAGAGTTTATTGAAGGTGGAATTCTTACTTTGTGTTTTGGATATTTAACTGAAGCACTGTCGGCTGCACCGCAAGGATTTTATCTTTGCACCTACATGGTTTTTTATCTGCTTTGTCGGTTTTTATATCAGAACTTTCAAATCACGAATAAAAAGGTTCTTGCCATGGTTGGATTTGTATTTTCAGGACTCATGCGCCTGATTGTTCTTTTCATCCTTTTTCTGGTGAATCGATCTGAAAACGCCCTCCATCACACTCTGCAGTTATTAGCCCCGACCGTGATCAGCCACGGACTTTTCATCTTTATTGTTTTTAAAATCCTGAACCGTTTCGACAATTGTACACTGAAAAACCCGGATGCTGAACGACATCATGAACGAAACTTTCAGCTGGATGAGGAGCTGGTATGAGTTTCATCGGTAACGAAGAACAAATTCGCTATCTTCAGGAACGATTCAAATTCCTCTACGGAATTCTTTTCATCGGAGTCGGTGTCCTTTTCTCCAGACTGTTTTTTCTTCAAATGATCAATGGCGATCAAATGAGGCAATATTCTGAAGAAAACAGAATTAAACGCGTGAAGATTCCTGCACCACGAGGAATGATTTTTGATCGAGAAAATAAACTTTTGATCGATAACCGTCCTGCGTTCTATGTGAACATCACTCCTCAGTACCTTAAAGAGTCTGGAAAACCGAAGGAAGTCATTGAGCAACTCAGCAAAGTGATCAAGATTCCAGTATCTGAAATCGAAAAGAAACTAGACAAGGTCAAGGGACAGGCTTCTTTCATGCCTGTTCTCATCAAAGACAACCTCAATCGAGATGAAGTTGCCGCACTTGAAACTTGGAAGATCAATATGCCCGGAGTTCAAGTTGAAATGGGCATCTCCCGCATGAATACGGACAAGGATATCGGTTCCAACCTTTATGGCTATATCGGAAAGATCAGCCCGACCGAACTTCCAGGCCTCAATCAAACCCTGGCACAAAATAGCACCAGAAAATACCAATTGGATGATTCCGTTGGAAAAAGCGGTCTTGAGAAACAATTTGAAGAATTCCTCAGAGGCGTGGATGGTTCAGAGCTCGTTGAAGTCGATGCACTCGGAAGAAGCATTGAAATTGCCAAGAGCAAGGGTCGAGTGCTTGCCCAAAACCAAGAAGAACCTTCCGTCCCTGGAAAAAATCTGATTTTGAGTATTGATCGAGATTTGCAACTCGCAGCTTTGAAGGGCTTCGGAGAAAAACAAGGCGGACTCATCGCGATTGATCCTCGCAATGGTGAAGTCCTGGCCATGGTTTCAAGACCTTCATTTGATCCTGCAGATTTGTCCCGAGGAGTAGATGCGGATATTTGGGCAAAATTGATCTCTGATGAGAATCACCCTCTTCGAGATAAAACCATCCAGGATCACTTCTCACCGGGATCGACGTTCAAGACCATCACCGCAATTGCAGCTTTGGAAGAAGGTGCCATCACTCGCGATACCACATTTAACTGTGGCGGATCCATCATGCTGGGTAATCGTAAAGTTCACTGCTGGAAAAAAGAAGGTCACGGAACCGTGAATGTTGTTTCAGCACTAACTCATTCCTGCGACGTGTTTTTCTATCGTGTCGCTCAAAAACTGAAGAGCGTCGATGATATCGCAAAATACGCAATGCACCTTGGATTGGGTAAAAAAACAGGAATTGAAGTTGGCCGTGAGGTTCCGGGCTTGATTCCTACCGAAGCCTGGAAAAAGCAAAGATTCAATCTGGATTGGAGCCCGGGAGAAACACTTTATGTTGCCATCGGGCAAAGCTTTGTTCTCACCACTACCATTCAACTTGCCAATGCATATGCATCTTTGGTCAACGGTGGAACACTTTATAAACCCACGATTGTGAAGTCGATTCAAAATGAAGATTCGAAAACAATCAAAGAAAACATTCCCCAGATTTTGGATAAAACCAATCTGAAGAAAGAAACCGTTGAATTGGTCACCGAGGGACTTTGGGGGGTCGTCAACGCACCCGGTGGAACTGCAAACTGGATGCATACTCCAGGAATGGAGTTTGCCGGCAAAACGGGAACCGTTCAGGTTTTCACTCAGAAAGCTGAAAAAATTTATCAGAAGTGCGAAAATCTCAGATTCAAGCAACGTCACCATGGGGTTTTCGTAGGATATGCTCCGATCAAAAATCCTTCGATTGTCGTAGCTGTTTTTGCTGAACATGCCTGTTCGGGATCACACGGTGCCGCTCCGATCGCCAAGGAAGTGATCGAGACTTATCTCAGAAAATATTACCCCGAAGTTTATAACGACAAGGCCATCGCCGAAGCACGCAAAAGACCTGGTGCCATTTCATTCAAATCTTCTTCAGGAGACTAACCATGAGCTACACATCCATGGAAACCAATCTTGACCAACAGTTTGATCCAAATCGTACAACCACTTACGAAGAGGAATTCAAATGGCTCAAATGGGTACCGCTAATCTTAGAAGTGGTGATCCTAACCTGGGGTATGATCAATCTTTCGAGCGCAACTGCCGTTGAAGATAAAGCTGCAGGTCTCTGGAAAAACCAGATGATTACCATCGGCATCGGAACAGTGGGTACCCTCTTTCTTTTATTTCCCCATTATTCATTTTTATCACGTATGGCTTACATGATTTACATGGGAAATTTGGGACTCTTACTTGCTGTCTTGGCTTTTGGACGCTCTTCCCTGGGAGCAAAAAGATGGATCGGTTTTGGAGGATTCAGCCTTCAGCCTTCTGAGTTGATGAAACTTTCGATTGTGGTTTTTTTGGCAAAGTATTTTGAAAACAAGAACACCACTTCAGGCTTGAAACTCAAAGATCTGATCATGCCCACGATTTTTGTATTGATTCCATTGGCATTGATCTTGGTTCAGCCCGATCTGGGAACGGCCATGATCATCTTACTTGTATATGGAAGCATGCTGCTCTTTTTGAAAATTTCGCCAAAACTTTTGGTGGGACTCACTATCCTTGCCGCTCT
>CAZZLF010000076.1:0-7855 GCA_964654965.1 uncultured Bdellovibrio sp. | reverse complement strand
AGGGTCTATCTAACCCAAACGAAAAACCACATAAATGAGGCAATTTTCAACACAAAAGATAACCCATGAAAAAAGCTGCTCCAAATATATGTGCTTTCAGGCGATCCGTCTGACATTTGTTGTGCCAACAAACCGAATCCTGGCAAGTACTGCCAACCACCAAAAAACAAGGTTGATAAAAGTGCAGAGGCCACTGTCATGCTGACAAATTCAGAAAGCATGAATAAAGCAAATCTCATGGATCCGTATTCCAAATGATATCCAGCAATCAACTCTGATTCACCTTCGGGTAGATCAAAAGGAAGCCGGTTTGTTTCCGCAAAAGATGAGACCAAAAAAAGTATGAATCCGACGGGTTGAATTAAAATTCCATACTTGGGAACATCAATTCCACCAATTGAAAATAAGGTTTCTCCCTGGGCCATAACGATGTCTCCCAGTTTTACGCTTTGGAAGATCATGATCATTCCAACAATGGAAAGACCTAATGTTAATTCATAGCTAATCATTTGAGCCGAGCTTCTCAAGCTTCCCAACAATGAGTATTTGTTGTTCGATGCCCATCCCGCCATGATGATTCCATAAACTCCAAGTGAAGCGATTGAAAAACAATAAAGAATTCCCACATCAAGATTGGCAACGATAAAGTCATTTCCAGCAAAAGGAATCACAGCAAACGTCATCAGCGCTGGAATCATAGTTACCACTGGGGCCAGTGAATAATAAAACTTATTCACATGGGCAGGGGGACGATCTTCCTTGAAGATAAATTTCAAAACATCGAGTGCTGCCTGCAAAAGACCAAAAGGACCGATCCTATTCGGACCAAGTCGATTTTGCAAAAGTGCTGATCCGCGCCTTTCAACAAAAAGCATGATAGGGGTAACTGACAAAAGTCCCACCAGAACAATGCCAATTTTCATGAACATGAAAAGAACATCCTGATTTGTCATGCTTGAACCTCATTGAATTTCTGATTAACTGCCAACATCAGGATTTCAGAAACAGCTTTGACTGAATTTCTAGGCGTGATTGCCCTTTTGATTTTTTGTTCTTTGCCCTGATAGTTGATCACCGTTCCGTCTTTTTCGGTAAATGATAGTCCTGGCAAAACTGCAGAAAACGTTTCAACTTCTTTTTCCATAAACACACCCACGCCGATCAGTTTTTTTCCTTTGGTATGTTGGAGTACTGGAAGTAAGCTTGCTCGTCCTCCACGGAAAACCACAACGATCTCGGAAGGTTTCATTTCGGAAATGGGTTTGATACCAAGCTTTTCCACCCCGTTGAGGTTTGATGTTTTGCTCTTCATTTTTAGGATTTTATCAGCTTGACCATCATCTTTAGTGGTTTCAACGCCATCCGTTCCAAAATGATAAATAGAAGATCCCTTATGGTAAGCGTTCACATATTCCAAAATTGTGGAAAGTTCTTCTTGGGTCAGATCGCTTCCCACAAGATAAGTGGCTTTCTTGCCATCCGACATTGTTTTGAAAGTTTGAATTGCTTCATTCCAGCTGACCGGGGTGTTGTTGATGATCGGTTTCACAACTCGGGTTGGATCCTGTGTATAATGATAGTTCATACGACCTTCATCACACATCCAATATTGATTGATTTCGAGATTTTCGCGAGGTACGCAGCGATAAATAACGTTGCCTTCTTGCTGAATTTCCATATTACAGCCTTTTGAACACCCCTCACAAATAGTGGGTGTTTTTTTCAACATCCAAGCACGTTTTTTAAAACGAAAATCTCTCAGAGTCAGAGACCCTGTAGGACAAATATCAGCATAATTCCCTGCATACTCTGTTTTCAATGGGTTGCCGTCGATGGTGGTGATGTCAATGTTATTGCCTCGTTTGATTGCAACCATCTCATGAATTCCAGCAACTTCTTCTCCAAATCGAATGCAGCGGGTGCAGTGGATACAACGATTCATGTTTTTTTCAATGACCGGTCCCATGTCGACATCTACATATGTTCGTCGCTCTTCAGAGTGTCGCATGTATGCACTGCCATGCCCGAAAGAATTATCCTGAAGATCACATTCTCCAGCTTTGTCGCAAATAGGGCAATCAAGAGGGTGATTCAAAAGCAAGAACTCCATGGTTCCAGCACGCCCCTTCACTACTGGATCACTTTGGGTTTTGACGACCATGCCCTCTGCAGCCATGGTGGAACATGCCGTTTGAAGTTTTGGCATTTTTTCGATTTCGACATAACACATCCGGCACTGAGCTACGACACTCAGACCAGGGTGATAACAAAACACTGGAATCTCAGCCCCAGCACGCTTGGCAACTGTGATGAGGTTTTCTCCCGGTTTAAACTCAACTTCTTTTCCATCAATTGTACATTTAGGCATGTTTCTTTTGTCCCTTGATGTAAGCCTCAAACTCATTTCTGAACTTTTTAACAAAACTAATTACCGGTCCCGCCGCTGCATCTCCGAGAGCACAAAGTGTTTTTCCACTAATGTTCTGAGCAACATCCACCAATAAGTCGATGTCGCTAGGTTTTGCTTCGCCATGAACAATTTTGTGCAGAATCGATTCCATCCATTGGCAACCTTCTCTACAAGGAGTGCATTGACCACAAGACTCATGCTCATAAAACTTAGTGATTCTCAGTAATAACTTAACCAGGTCTACATCTTCATGAATCACCATGATTGCTGCAGACCCCATCATCGTTCCAATTTTCATCAGCGGTTCAACATCATAAATGACATCAATTTCTTCTGCGGTCAGAATAGGGGAGGATGAGCCCCCTGGAATTACTGCTTTTAGCTTTTTATCATTAATGATCCCGCCGCCTAAGGATTCAATGATATGTCGCAAGGTCATTGATCCGGCCTGTATTTCATAAACTCCGGGCTTTTTCACATGGCCCGAAAGTGAAATTAGCCTTGTCCCCCCGGATTTATCTATTTTTCCCAGTTGAGCAAATGCATCTCCACCCATTCTGATCAAAAAGGGAACATTTGAAATGGATTCAACATTGTTTACCGCGGTTGGACAGCCGAACGCTCCAGAAACCGCAGGAAAAGGTGGCTTAACTCTTGGTTCTCCTCTTTTTCCTTCTAGAGAATTCAATAGTCCGGTTTCTTCGCCGCAAATATATGCACCCGCACCACGATGGACTGTGATGTCTAGACTGAAATCGGTTCCGAAAATATTTTTTCCCAAGTAACCTTTTGCATAAGCTTCATCAATTGCTTCATTGAGCAATTTTGCTTCACGCACATATTCACCACGAATGTATATATAGGAATGTTTGCAACCAATTGCATAAGATCCAATAATCAATCCTTCAATCAATAGGTGAGGGGTGTAGCGAATGATTTGCCGATCTTTGCAAGTGCCCGGCTCTGATTCATCTGCGTTGCAAACTAGGTATTTCGGTTTTTCGGAGTTTTTTGGAATAAAACTCCATTTCATACCCATTGGAAATCCAGCGCCTCCACGACCGCGAAGATTTCCCTTTTTGACCTCTTCAATCACTGCATCAGGGGTCATCTCCTTCAAAACTTTTTGAGCAGCTTGATACCCACTCATGTTTTGAAGGTAATAATCAAGCTTTCTATTTGAATCTTTCCAAAAATGCTGTTCGAACAAAGTCGTCTGGCCCATTACTTCACCGCTTTCATTTTCTCAATGAACTGATTCAGCTTATTCACGTCGAGTTCTTCAATATAGTCATCACCAGCCATCATTGCCGGTGCTGTAGTGCACGCCCCAAGACACTCTTCCTCTGACAATGAAAACATTCCATCCGCTGTTGTTTCACCACACTGAATGCCAAGTTTTTTCTCTGCAAAGCTCATCAATTCATTTGCACCCCTGAGACAGCATGCAACGTTAGTGCATATTTTAAGGTGGTGTTTTCCAACCGGTTTCAGATTGAACATCGTATAAAAGCTGGCAACCTCACGAATCTGTGCAGGATGTACTCCGATATAGTTTGCAATTTCTTCCAACACTTCTTTTGGAAGCCAACCCCACTCTTCTTGGGCTTGATGAAGTGCCGGCAATATCAGCGCTTTTTTATTTGGATAGCGAGGCTCGATTTTTTTCATCGCACCGTAAAATTTTTCAGAAAGTTGTTTTTCCATTTTAACGATCCAATTCTCCAGCAATTACATTGATACTTCCAAGTGCAGCAACTAAGTCGCCGATGTATTCTCCCTGAATCATCGGATCTAATCCTTGATAGTGCCAAAAAGATGGTCCACGAATTCTCATCCGGTGAGCTTGTGGCCCTCCTTTGCTGATGATGTAAAAGCCAAGTTCACCATTTGTTGCTTCAAAACTTGTAAAAGCTTCTCCTTTAGGAACATCAAATCCAGTCATAAAAAACTTGAAGTGGTGAATTAAGCCTTCCATGGTGTTATAAACTGAATCTTTATCTGGAATTCTCGTTCTTTTATCTTCAGCCCAGATCGGACCTGGTTTGATGCGATCTGCGCATTGAGAGATGATATTTAAGGATTGTTTGATTTCTTCAACTCTCACAAAATAACGGTCAAAAACATCACCCACTTGCGCGACTGGAACCTCAAACTCAACTTGATCGTAGAACATGCATGGCTGATCTCTGCGAAGGTCGATATTCAATCCTGCAGCCCTGGCATTTGGGCCTGTAAAGCTATACTGAAGGCATTGTTCCTTGTTAAAAATCGCGACCTCTTTGGTTCGATTCAACCAAATTCTATTCTCAGTAAGAAGCTTATCCATTTCGGCAATGACGGAGCGAGTTTCTTTTACCCAATCTTTTACTTCTTTTTCCCAACCTTCTGGAGCATCCGACATCAGCCCACCGATTCTCGTATAAGAGGTTGTCAAGCGTGCGCCACAAAGTTTTTCAATTAAGGTGTATGCTTTTTCTCGTTGGTGATATCCATAGAGAAAATAAGAAAATGCACCAAGATCTACGGCATTGATTCCAATGCAAATCAAATGGTCAATCACTCTTGCAAGCTCAGCACAGATCATTCGAATCCAAACCGCGCGCTGAGGTACTTCTATCCCCATCAATCTTTCAACTGACATGGCATAGGTGACGTTATTGATAAGAGCGGAGCAATAATTCAGTCGATCCGTGTATACGATAAATTGGTGATAAGTTCGATTTTCACCCAACTTTTCTTTTGCTCGGTGAGTATATCCAAATTCACAATAGGATTTTTCAATGGTTTCTCCATTGAGCTTGGCCATACACCGAAAAGCTCCATGCATCGCTGGATGGGTTGGCCCGATATTGACAAACATTTTAGAGTCTTCAAATAGATCGTCAGAATCTTTTTGAATCGTAACATCAAATTTTCCAGGAAAACCCCATCTTGCGACGTCTAATGGAACATCGTTTTTAAATTTATTTTCACTCATTTCAATAGCTCCGGATCGAGGGGTTCAGGTGTCAGGAAAACTTGATATCCACGGAGTGGGTAATCTTTTCGAAGGGGGTGCCCTTCCCATCTCATGTCCATAAGAATACGGCGAAGGTCGGGGTGTCCTTCGAATCGGATTCCAAACATATCAAAAATTTCTCTCTCGGCCCAATTTGCTCCAGGCCAAAGATTGATGAATGTAGGAATTGATTCATTTTCGCTGAGCTTTATTTTTATTCTGATTCTATTTTTAAACTCCGTGTTCATGAGATGAAATACCAGATGAAAGCGAATTCCGTATTGTGCGTTTTCGTCGCTTTCCATTTCATCTGTTGCGGTCATGTCGGTCAGAAAATCATATTTCAAATCGTTTTTGAGAAATTGTATGACTTCATGAGCTTTATCTTTTTTTACGATCAATGTGGGCATGTCTACTGCTGCATTAGACGGCAAATAGATCGATTCGATGGACTCTCCAAAATTGGATGAGATTTTTTCAGAGTGCTCGGTCCAAATTTTACCGTATTTTTCATTAAAATATCCGTAGATCGTCGTAACCGGCTTTTGAATATTCATGGGTTTTTCACCTCAATGTTTAACCCTTTTCGTGCTCTTTCTCTTCTTTGGGAATGGGTTTCACCTTTAGCGATTCGATCTTCAAGCCTCAAAAGCGCATTTAAAAGCCCCTCTGGTGCTGGTGGACAACCGGGCACATAAACATCTACCGGTACGACCGTATCAATACCTTGCGTGACACTATAAACATTGAAAATTCCGCCCGAAGAGGCGCAAGCGCCCATGGAAATCACCCATTTGGGGTCAGCCATTTGTTCATAAATAGTTCTTAGAACCGGCGCCATTTTTAAATTTACAATACCTGCAACAATGAGCAGGTCACTTTGCCTTGGAGAAAACCTGACCACTTCAGCGCCAAATCGGGCCATGTCATATCCCGATGCGAGCGTAGACATAAGTTCGATTCCACAACAACTCGTTCCAAATGGAAGTGGAAACAAGGAGTTTTTCCTCGCAAAGTTGATGACATCCTCAAACCTAGTTGTAATAAAATCCAATTCACCATCTTTAGCCATGACTTACTCCCAATCTAATGCGCCTTTGCGAAGAACATAAACATATCCAACCAGAAGAACGGCGACGAAGGCCAGCATCTCCAGCATGATGAAACTTCCTGTGCTTAAACTTTTTTTGTAGATCACGGCCCAGGGATAAAAAAACACTGTTTCAATGTCGAAAAGTAAAAACAGTATCGCCACAAGGTAGAATCGAACGGATACCCGATTTCCCTTGGATCCTTTTGCAGGCGGAACTCCGCATTCCACTGCCATGTCTTTTGTTCTATTGGGAATATTTGGTCCAAGCCACGACGTCAAAAGCAACACGGTTACACCAATCAATATTCCAGCGGCCATCATCACCAGCACGGGCAAATAATCCATGTTCTGTGACCCTTTCTTTTTCCAAATTACTTTTGTTTACAGTATCATAATTTACCTTAAAGTTAGAAGTATAGAGCAGACAAAAGAATACAAAACCCGTGAACAAACAAAAATTTGACGCAACATCGAATGTCTTAGGAACTGAACAAGTTTTGCATTCTGCCGACTTGATCATGATGACTTCGCTTCAAGCATTAGGCGAAGCTTCAACTCATCAAGGTTATGTCATTCTTTTTTGCAATTCCGATGAACAGCTGGACCAAATTCACGCGGCAATTCGCTCATTGAAAACAAATGACATCTCGCTTCACGTGTGGTCATCGTGGGAGCACTCTCCTTTTTCTACAGTAACCTCATCGATCCAACAAAAGTTGGACAGACTAAAAGTCCTTCAATCAATCCATAGTTCCAATTGTCCAAGTATTATTTTGTGCACTCCTGAATCCTGGGTTCAACCAACTGCCTCTCCCTTAACTTGGTCTCAATGGAATCTAGAATTGAAAAAAGATTACGACCTAAATTCGATCGATGATTTCAGAGAAAGACTGATTTCCTTAGGATATGTGAAATCTGAATCCGTAGAAGAAGCGGGACAGTTTTCGGTAAGGGGGGAGCTGATTGATGTATTTATCCCCACTGAGCCTTATCCAATCCGAATCGAATTGTTTGATACCGTTATAGAACGGATTCGATATTTTAATCCTGAAACCCAAAGAACGATCCGATCTGATGGTGAAGCATTAAACGTTATTGATAAAATTTTGGTTTCCCCTGCAGAGGAAGTGGTTGTTCCATGGACTCAACGGTCTTCCTTTCTGGAAAGGATCAAGGTCGATTGTGATACCAGATCAATTTCAAGAAAAGTTAGGGATCCCATTTTTGAAAACATTCGTTCAGGATTTCTTCCGGAAAATTTCAGGACATGGATTCCTTTTGTTTATGAAAAATCAGGATTTCTTTATGAGCACTTAGATTTAACAGTAAAAAAAATCTCTGCCATCTGCCT
>CAZZLF010000075.1:0-7935 GCA_964654965.1 uncultured Bdellovibrio sp. | reverse complement strand
TGTTCCAGAAGTTTGGCGAAAGTATTCGGAGTGCTCATGCGCTCACCAAAGGCATCATGCAAGATGTGACCGACTTTGTCGCCCACATCCAACCCCACTTCATCAATCAATTCGATCGGACCCATCGGCATTCCGAAATCCAACATGGCAGGATCCATTTCTTCAATGCGAACCCCTTCTGAAACCATCAGAGCCGCCTCGGTCAGATAAGGCATCAGAAGACGATTCACCAAAAATCCGGGAGAATCTTTGACGACGATCGGAGTTTTTCCAATTTGTTTGCTGAATTGAAAAATCTGGGACACGGCCTGATCAGAAGATTTTTCTCCACGAATCACTTCCACCAGAGGCATGCGATGGACAGGATTAAAAAAATGCATTCCGGCAAAGCGCTCAGGTTTTGCCATCACACTTTGCATTTTCGTCACAGACAATGAAGAAGTATTCGTTGCAATCACACAATCAGAAGAAACATAGTTTTCCAGCTCTTTCAGTACGGATTGTTTCACTTCCAACTTTTCAACCACGGCCTCAATCACGACTTCTGCCCCCTTAAAACTGTCGTAGGTGGTGGTGGGAGAAATACGATTCAGTTTTTGCTGAAACTGACGTTTGGTGATCGCTTTCCGTTTTAAGGATTTATTGAAAAGTGCGAGCGCTGATTGCACTCCGACTTCCAACCCAGGAAGGCCGATATCTTTCATCGTGACGGTGACCGCTTTATCGGCGAGCAAATGTGCGATACCACCGCCCATTACGCCGGCACCCAAAACTGCGGCAGATGAAATCTTCTTAGTTTCGACTGTTTTTCCCTCTGAAAGTCCGTTTGCTTTTTTCACTCCTTCAGTCAGAAAGAACAACTGCACACAAGCTTTTGAAACGTCAGTGACCGCAAGCTTCCCAAAAGTTTCAGCCTCGAGTTTCAAAGCTTCATCTCTTTTTTTTCCTCTGAAATTTGCCTGAAAATGAGTTCCAATCGCATTGATCAAGCGAATAGCCTCCAGCGGTGCCGGATACTTACCCTTGGTTTTTTCCATCACGCCTTCACGGGCTTTCTTGAAAATGATTCCACGAAGAGCAGGGCTCTCGAGCAGTGCCCCCATTGATCCACCCATGCCGCCAAGTTTAGGTTCTTTGGCAATGCGTTCCCGACGTATTAATTTGGAAAGATTGGATTTAACCCAGTTATGGACACTGTCTTCGAAGTTTTCCTTCTGTAAGCATGCGTCGGCTAACCCAGCCTTATAGGCTTTATCGCCCGTGAGCGTTTTACCCGCCAAAATCAACTCAAGCGCTTGGGCGATCCCCACTTTCCAAGGCATGCGCACACAACCACCCATACCCGGCACAAAACCAAGCAGGGTTTCCGGAAGCCCGATCCTTGCAGCAGGATCATTCGACATGACGATTGCAGAACTGGCTAAAGAGAGCTCACAGCCACCGCCCATGCAACTGCCATTAATGGCCACTACAGTTGGCATAGGAAGATCTTCCCATTCATTCAAAAGATTCTGACCAACCCGAGCTAGCTCTGTTGCTTCTTCCGCGGTCTTTGCAGATTGAATGAGTTGGATGTCAGCACCGGCAATAAAGTTTCCCGGTTTTTTTGAAAACAGGATCACTGCTTCAAGGTCAGAACGTTTTTTCAATTCTTCGATCAGTGTTTTGAACTCGCTCATCACTTCGCGGTTGAACTTGTTCACCTTCTCGTTTTGAAGATCAAAATAGACGTAACCGATGGAATTTTTTGCAAGAATCGAAAAATGTTTCATACGAAACAGTTTAAGACTCTTTAAACTACGTGACAATCAAAAGTGCGGTTTTAAAAATACAACCCGATGCCGATTGAACCTTGGTAAGAAGCACTTCGACTCAACGAGTTACCTGCTTGAAGACGGTTAGCTTCAAGACCACTTGCGGTCGCTTCATTGAGTGAGGATTGCGTGCTGGAAGTCAGAATTCCATTCACTCCAAATGCCGCATTCAAGACCAGAGATTTAGTGATGGCAAATTCAGCACCTAGCAGGCCCATCCCCAAGAACTGTTGAATCTGAAAATCGGGAGCGTAAGGCGCAAATATCCTATAAACCGAAGAGTAATTGAAGCGAGAACGAGCATATCCCAGAGATGCACCAACGAATGGGCGAAGACGAGATTCGCGTCCGAGAAAGAACAACTTGATTCCGGCATCAAAGGTCGACTGTCTTGACTCGAAAACATTATCAGGCTGATAGCCTAAAGAGCTGGTAATCGGCGCTGAAGTATTCATGGAGGAATAAGTATATCCTCCTTCAAACATCAGGTTTCCAGAAATCAGCAATCCCAGACGTCCACCAAAGGAATATTGGGGAGCTACATTGATCGTTGAATTCCCCAGCAAAGAAGTAAAACCAGCGGTTGGAGAAACGTAGAATTTGATACCCGGGTTTTCGATTGTATCGACACCAAAAGTGTTTTTTGCGGTGCTGATTCGAGTTGTGGTTTTGTTTTCTTGCAACAAATCATTGGATTCAACTTTTGATGACCGGATGTTTTTTTCAGCATTCGCCACTGCATCTAGTGAATTGCTATTGATGGCACTTCCAGATTCCTGGGTAACATCAACAGACGACTCGGAGGCTTCAATTGATTCCGGAATTTCTTCCACTTCAGTTTTGCTGTAACCGAGATCCCATACTTCTGCATTCGCACTCAAAGGTGCAAAAACGCTGAAGGAAAGCATGAAAATAGAAACGTATACCATTACCCCTTGGAACATAATAAACCCCTTAGGCGGGTTCTAGCATGTTACTAACGCATTGCAAGTGAAAAATGCCGCTATGCAGTGTAGCGAATTGGTCAGGCAAATAGGTCTGTCTTTTCAAATAGTTGCTTCTTTTTATCTTTCTTTCTCAGAAGATCAGAGATTCGAACATAAAGACTTCTCTCACCCCATTCTGGATTGATTGCGGGTGAAATCAGCCAGGTTCCAAGACGGGAGGAATCGACATTGCTCAGGTGTTCCGCCCATTCCAAATGAAATTCTTGCCGTGGAACAACCATCACATTCAGCATATTCCATTGGTAACCCCTGAAATAAGGTTGAATCGCGTTGAGCATTTTTTGAGGAAGGGATTCTTCTTCGGGAAGAAGTGTTCGAAGCACGAGTTTGCCATTTCGATGAATCATTTCAATCAAAGGCGAATTTCTTTCCACCAACAGCATCCGAGGACTGGCACCGACAGGTAACGAATCCATGGGGATTTCGATTTCATATTTACATCGAAAAATCTTTGCTCTGGAAGAATCCAGAATCACCGTCTGTTCAGCGATGGGAAGATCATCGGAATTCAATAAAACGTGGACACCGATTTTCTTCATGTGAATCACGGCTTTCGATTGGATCTCAGCCGGTGAGTTTTCAAAATAAACCATCTCATGACCAGAGCGAATCAGCTCTTGGAAAGATTCACCATAAACAGCAGGGTAATCTGAACCCTTTGCATAATAAGAAAGTCCTCGCAAAATTTCAGCAGAATGGCGCTCACCAACACTGAGTTCATAATCTTTCAATGTACCTTCCAAATCCTGAAGTATTCCCATTCGGCAATGAGAAGTCAGAATCTGAATCGGATTTTGATTGCGATCGCAAACCAAATCATCAAGACCTATTAAAGAAAGGATTTCTCTAGGAAATACTTCCCAAGCATGAAGAGCAGGCTCAGGAAGAATCGCTACACTCATTCCTTTTTGTTTCAATAAAGCGGCTGCCCAGAAAAATGCAGGATGCGAACCTCGAAATAAAAAATCTACCCGTTCCGTGCTCATTGCAAAATACTCCTGATCAATACATCGATTTTATCTAATTTCAGTTTTAGGGATAAATCTCGAAATGCCGTAGTGTTTTCTGACCATTCCAGCGCTTTTTTCGAAGATTCACAAACAGTCAGTTGGCCGGAAGACTGTAACTCACGAGCCTCATGAAAAAGATTTACGTTCTTGGAACCACAAGCCACAGGAATTGCATAGACAGCAGGCTCCATGGTGGAATGGATTCCTTTTCCAAAACCACCTCCTACCCAGGCACGATCAGCAATCGAATAGAGTTCGGCTAACATTCCCATTTCATCAACCAAGATACAATTCGAATGGGGCGCATATACGAGCGGGTCTGGTTTTTCTTTCAATGAATGAGGAACTACCCAAACCGTTCCAGGGTAGCGAATAATTGCATCATGTAAAACCCTCATATCTTCAGGCCATGCACTTCCAATCACCCAGTAAGGCCGCGGCGCGCTCGAATATTTTTGTTTCCAAGCTACTAATTTAGGATGAACTTTCGCATTTTGTGCTCGCTGAAAAACCCTTAACCAGCGAGGATCAACCGAGAGATTTGATTCAGCATCAGGAAATTCATTTCTCAAAGTCTCGAAGGATTGTTCTTCCAGTGCAAAAAAACGCAAATGAGGAAGAGGCATTCCAAAAAAACGGAGTATCCGTTTTGCCCAACGAAGCGAGCTTCTCGGTTGTGCAGAAATGATGGAAATCGGAATTTGCAACTGACTTGCAGCAACCCAAAGTCCCGGCCAAGCTTCATATTTTGAAGTAATGACTTCATGGACGTCAAACCGACGAAACGCTTCTAGCCATTCATTTTCGGAAGGCGAAAAACCACGGTAGTGAATTCCGACAGGAAGCTTACTCAGCCATGGTTCTGCAGATGGAGAAAAAATTGAAACACAAGTGGATTTACCCGATACGACCGCTGCTTCAATCAATGGAAACAGGATTTCCAACTCACCTGCACTAGCCGCATGAAACCAAAGTGTCTTAGCATCTTTAAGTGGAGCAGACTTTTTCCAAGTCGATCGATTTAGAATCAGTAAGGAAAAAAGAGACGTATACCATTTGAAAATCATGGTAATTGTGACCTCACTTGTTGAACAGTAATGTTCTTCAGGCAGGCATAACGGTTATCAAAACGATAACAAATTCTTCCGTCTTTAGAACAGGGGGAACACCAAACCGCTGATGTGAGAGAGACGCTTTCTTTTCTCCAGGGCCCAAATCCCAGATCAGGTCGTGTTGGACCAAAAATCATGAACGCAGGAATTCCAACCGCCTCTGCAAGATGTGCAAGCCCGGTATCACTTCCCAAATAAAAAACTGCATGATGCATGAGAGTAGCCGTATTTGAGAAATCATTTTCAGTCAAAACAGACCGGTGAGGAAGATTCTTTTGTTTTAATCGATTTACCAGCGAGACCGCATTCTGATCACTTGCCCTACCCATCACTACTGGAATCAAGTTTTTATCTTGAGAATACTCTGAACAGATTTGGTCATAGGACTCCAAACTCCATTCTTTGGAGGGCCAACGTGAAGATGGCATAATGACAAAATATTTTTTAGGATCGAGCTCATATTTCTGAAGCACTTCTGTATTTGGCTTAAGCAAATGCATCATCGATGGACTCACCTCGGCGGTGGAATTAGTTTTTGCTATTTTTTTGGCCAGCCGAGAAAAACGAAGATGAAACGGGGTTGGCCTCAACGAACTCGGCCATATTTTTTTGAAAAGGAAGTAGCCGTAAAAACGGATTCGTTCTTTAGAGATCTGATGCCATGGAACCCAGACTCCGAGGGTGAAGTCCATCCAGTGAAAAAGAATTCGGGCAAGTTGACTGCGAAGATTAAGATGCAGATCAATTCTTTGGTCATATTCCTGATGAGCCAGATGATGTATCAATTTGATCCAACCCTTGAGGCCTTCTTTCTTATCATACTCAATGAGGTTTCTAATCTTGGGATGACCTCGAAGTACGAATGCAAAATCTTTTGCCACGACCCAATCCACGATCACTCCTTCAGGGAGTGCGTTTAAGAAAGAAGTGGAAAGAATGACATCCCCTAGACTGCTCAGCCGAATGACCAAAAGTTTCATGGCTTCATTCCTTTTCGACTTACCAGGATTGATCCTGATTCCGTGAATGCAAAGACAGAAGCTTTGCCGTCCTCGCCTATTTTTCCCACCAATTTACCTTTCACCTCAGGGCCATAAGTTTCTGTTTTGGCATCAGGATTTTTTTGAATCCTGAAATCAGATTTAGCTTCTCCCTGAATCGACTGCAGATCAACGTCCCCTGAAAAATCCCAAGGAAGAGAAATGTCTATACCTCCGCTTCGACTCTTCAGCTGGATCAATTTGGACACACGCTTTGAAACCAAATGGATGTTTCCAGAAACGGTTTGAGCATCGAGATCGCCCTCCAAGTCCTCCATCGATAATTTCCCCAAGTCAGTTTGAAGATAAAGAGGCCCCTGATGAACGGCACTGATGACACTCCCGTTGACGGATCTGACTTGAAAAGTGCCCCGGGTTTGAAAAAGGGAAATATCTCCATTTTGAGAAAAAACCAAAAGCGGTTTGGGTATCGCCGAGACTTTCTTCAGCTCTATCGGCGAGTTACCCGAGAGGATGCTACCAAAAACTTCTGAATCATTAATCGAAATCGGGCAATCCGGACAATTCAGAGTCAAAGGCTGGGCGGATCGAATTTTGCTCAGCTCCACTGCTCCTTTTTTACCAGTGATATTCAGCTTTCCTCGCCACTGAGAAAGCTTGATCCTTCGATCTTCACCCGCCAAAAGAGTCAGGGCCATTGCGATCGGCGCCTTGATCTCTAGATCAACCCGAATGTTTTTCTTAAGTTGACGACTGCGAAGCTTGGTGAGGATGTCGGTTCCCAATGGAGTGCCCACTCGGAGTTCAACAGCCTGAGGTGTTTCCAATGAAACGAGTTCAAATTTTTTAAAAATTTCAGAAGCCGCCGCTTCGCTTTCAGAAGTGACTGTTTTTTTTAACTTTACTCGAATCAAGTCCTGATTCCACCCTTGGATCGAAATGTCACCCAGATCATGCTGAAGATAAATGGGGAGCTGCCTTTTATAATGAACTTCAGCCTCAGTTTCGCTAACCCAAGGCCCTTCAGCAAAGGCGTGGGCATAAATGAAATTCAACGAAATCAGTAGAGCGAAACAGATAGACACAATGCTTTGAAAGTACCGCCTTTTTTGAAATTATGAAAAAAAATTCATTTTCTCTTGCCCTTTTTTCGCACTGCGATATCCTAAAAATACGAGGAATTATTAACGTGAAAGCGTTGATTCCACTGCTCTTTTACAATTAGGAACACTAGGAAAGTGTTCAAGAAGAAGCGGTCACTTACCCCATGTGACCTCTTTGAAAAAGGCAACCCGATCGAAAGGTCGGCGACGCAAAGTCACAGTGCTCCGGAATTTCGTCCCCGAATTCCTTGCAGGCTGGACTGCCAAAGACGATGACGTTTTTTAAAGAGGGGATGTACCCAACACCCTAACCTATCCCCCTTCTTCATTCAGGGCGTGAGACTCAAGAAGATGTTCTCACGCCTTTTTTTATTTTAAACAATGCATGATGCAGGCTGAAGAGCAAAATGCTATATGAAAAGTTCTCATGGCATTTGACGGACTTCTCATCACCGAAATTTTTTATTCTCTACAAGGCGAAACATCCTTGATCGGTGTTCCTTTCGTTTTCATTCGCTTAACCGGCTGCAATCTTCGCTGCACTTACTGTGATTCTGTTTATAGCTATAAGGGCGGAAAGCGCATGAGCATTGAAGAGGTCTTATCCGAAGCAAAAAAATACCGCACTAACCATGTCTTGCTAACCGGCGGAGAACCCCTACTTCAACGTAACACGCTAGCGCTGGCCCGCATTCTTAAAAGTCATGGATATCAGGTCAGCATTGAAACTCACGGCGAAACCTCGATTGAAGAGGCTACGCAATGCGCACGCATCATCATGGACATCAAAACACCAGGCTCAAAAGAGTGTAGAGGCGGAATCGAAAAAAACCTTAAATTTTTAAAAGCCGGAGATGGAATGATATTCTTCATCACTTCGTTTAGCTA
>CAZZLF010000074.1:0-8014 GCA_964654965.1 uncultured Bdellovibrio sp. | reverse complement strand
CAAGATAATGGAATCAAGATTTTTGATGGAACCGGATTCAAAGTTTCGGATGCAATTGAGGAAAAAATCGAGGAACTCATTCTTCATCCTGAAATCATGTATACCGCTACTCCGAAGGGCGCTGGAATTGGTCGTGCATTTCGAATCGACGAGGCCCATGGTCGTTATGTCGTGTTTTTGAAGTCTACGTTTCCTCAAGAGTATGATCTTTCAGGAATGAAGATCGCTTTGGATTGTGCTCACGGAGCTGCATACAAATCAGCACCACTTGTATTTGAAGAACTGGGTGCCGACGTCGCGAGCATGGGAGTATCTCCCAACGGAGTGAATATCAATGAAAGAGTCGGAGCCTTGTTTCCTCAGGGTATTGCCGAAATGACTTTTCATGTAGGGGCTCAGATTGGAATTGCCCTCGATGGTGACGCCGATCGAGTGGTGATCGTCGATGAAAAAGGACAGGTCATCGATGGTGATGCCGTCATCGGACTTTGTGCCATCGAACTTCATCGTCAGGGAAAGCTTCCCAATCAGGCGATTGTGACGACACAGATGTCGAATGTAGGTTTGGAAATCGCTCTTCAAAAATCAGGAATCAAAATGCATCGGGCAAATGTCGGGGATCGGTTTGTCGTTGAGAAAATGAAGGCTGAAAAACTCACATTTGGTGGTGAGCAATCCGGTCACATTATTTTTCTGGATTCCAGCACCACCGGAGACGGAACGTTAGCTGCTCTGAAAGTGATTGAACTGATGAAGCGCACGGGTAAGCCACTTTCCGAATTGAAAAAATTAATTGAACTTTTCCCCCAGACTCTGATCAATATCAAAGTAAAAGAACGCAAAGCGCTTGCTGATCTTCCAACATACCAGAAAGCTCTGGTGGCAGGAGAGAAGGAATTGGCTGGCAAAGGTCGTATCTTCGTTCGGTACTCCGGCACCGAATCCAAATTGAGGATCCTCGTTGAAGGGGAAAATGAAACAACCAACCAGAAAATCGCAAACAACATCCAAGAGGCCATCACCCATGACATCAGTTAATTGGTTAGTTCCACGACTCGGAGTCAACATTGACCACATCGCTACCCTAAGACAACTTCGCGGCACTCCGTATCCCGATATTTTAGAAGCTGCCCGCACCGTTGAAAAGGCTGGAGCCCAGCAGATTACAGTGCACCTTCGTGAAGATCGTCGCCACATTCAGGATGCTGATGTCATCGCCCTCAAAAAAAATCTGAAGATTGATCTCAACCTGGAAATGTCGCTGAGTCCTGAAATCGTGAAGATTGCCCTTCGGATTAAACCCACTTGGGTTTGTCTTGTTCCCGAAAAACGAGAAGAGGTCACCACCGAAGGTGGTCTTGACTTGAAAAAGAACCAGAAAAAGATTTCCAAACTGATTCGAGATTTTAAAAAGAAAAAAATTCGTGTGTCTCTTTTTGTTGAGCCCGATCTCAAGGTGATTCAACTTGCCTCTGAACTTGGTGCGGATGCGGTTGAGCTTCACACTGGTCGTTACTGCATGGGAATGCAAAAAGCATTTGGTGCAAAAAGCGCATCGACTGCGAAGAAAGAATTGGAACGAATCCGTGAGGCTGCCAGATTGGGAAAAAATCTTGGTATTCATGTGAATGCTGGGCACGGATTTGATTATCAAAATGTACGTCCTGTGGTCGCTTTGGATCTGATTGAGGAATACAACATCGGTCATGCGATCGTTTGCCGAGCAGCGATCGTCGGCCTTGATCGAGCTGTTCGAGAAATGCTATCTGCCATTCAGGCGCCATAGGGAGAATTAAGAAATGAATCTGCTGAGAATCTGCACCAATCAGGAAATGCGCGATTTGGACAAGATTGCCGAAACGGAAATGGGAATCACTCCCCGTTTGTTGATGGAAAATGCTGGACGAGCAGCAACTGAGATTCTACTTCGCGAATATCCCGATGCGGGTTTGAATCAGGAAATCCTGGTATTTGCCGGTAAGGGAAATAATGCCGGAGATGCTTTCGTCGTAGCCCGCCAGTTGATGGGATTGGGAAGAAGAACGCGGATTTTTCATTTGATCAAAGGAACGGATTACAAAGGAGCGACTGCGGAAAACTTCCAAATTCTCTCCAAGATGAAAGCAAAATTGGTTTATGTTTCAGAGTCTCAGGAATTGGAGGCTTTCTTTGACCAGGCTCGAGGTCCGTTTCTCGCTGTCGATGGAATTATCGGTACCGGCCTCAAGGGAAATCTCGAAGGTCATTTTTACGAAGTGGTCGAGTTGATCAATCAATATGTTGATCGGGTAGTGAGTTTGGATATACCTACCGGTGTCAGCGGGGATTCGGGTTTGGTTCAAGGAATTGCAATCGAATCGGCTTTGACGATTTCTTTTGGATTCCCTCGATTGGGTCACTTTCTTCCTCCAGGTGCGAATTACCGCGGTAAGTTGGTGAATGTCGATATTTCCCTTCCGAATCGTTTTGCACGTGAAGGGGATAAGTTCTTACTCCGAGCCAAGGCTGTAGCGCATAAAATTGCCAAAAAATACGGAAGAGAAGATCGTTACGCCCATAAGAATGATTTTGGCCATGTACTGATGATCGGTGGTTCACCGGGAAGAACGGGAGCGATCTCAATGGCTGCACTCGCAGCGATGCGCATGGGTGCGGGGCTCGTTACCGTCGCCAGCTGGGAAGATTCCATGAAGGATCTGGTTTCTAAATTGCCGGTGGAAGCAATGACCATTACGATTCCGGAGAACGAAGGTCAGTTTGAAAAATATGCGCCCCAGTTGAAAATGTTTTCAGCCGTAGTGATCGGTCCTGGTTTGGGGACACGTCCTGAGGCAAGAAAAACGCTCGAATGGTTGTTGAAAAATTATCAGGGACCGATGGTAATTGATGCAGATGCTTTGAATAATATTGCCGAACACGAATTGCATTCACTTTGCATTCACCGAAAGGCAGCGACGGTTCTCACTCCTCATCCAGGAGAAATGGCTCGATTGATTCGGAAGAAAAAAGATCAGGTTGTTCAGCAACCGGTTGAATCTTTGAAAAAATGTATCGAACTCACGCATGCCGTGGTTTTGCTAAAAGGCGCAGCCACTCTACTTTCCTCGCCGGATGAAGTCTTGTACTTGAATCATTTTCCCAATTCAGGCATGGCAACAGCCGGAAGTGGGGATGTGTTGGCAGGTATGATCGGCGGGCTTCTTGCTCAGGGCATGCCCGGCTTTGATGCTGCTCAAATCGGAGTTTATTTACACAGTCTCAGTGGATCCAAAGCAGGATCCAAACTGAGCCCTCGTGGAATGATTGCAACCGACATCATCAAGAATATTCCTCATGCCTATCGTGAGCTTCAAAGAAAATATGGCGAAGAAGAAGAGCCTCGCATGGCTCAATTGCTCTGAAGAGCAGCTGCGAGAAAAAATTTCCAATTGGGTTTCATCAGATCCTGATTTTTTCAGAAATACGATCGTGTTTCTTGAGGGCGAAATGGGTTCGGGTAAATCCACGTTTGCTCGATTCATTCTATCCGCTCTGGTTGAAGGATTTTCAAGTCAAGGGAGTCCGACTTATCCATTGGTGCAGGAATACCGCACTAAACAGGGGTTTTCTATTTATCACATTGATCTTTATCGTTTGAAAAATGAATCGGAACTCGAAGATTCTGGAATTCTTCATCAGATTGAAGAGCAGGGATCCTTGGCTTTAGTCGAGTGGCCAGGCCTTTTTCCCGATGTTTTTTCTTATTGGAAAAATGATGCTCGTTTGCGCCTAAAGCGAGTGTTGACGGTGGAGATTTCTGGGAGCAAAAAAAATCTTGCTAGTCAATATCGTGACGTTAAAATTTTTTTCTGATTTCAGAAAAAATATTCTGCGTTGCGCACATCCATAAAACGCAAATTAAGCCCAATATATTGTGGTCTTATTTTTTTCTGGCACTACTAATTGACAAGTTGGGCTTCCGCAATCAACCTAAAATTGTTGTTAAGAAGAGTGAATCGTACGCGATCGTGAGGTCTTTTGACGGTGGGGATTTTGACGAAGGCCTCTAGTTTTTCGAACAGCAAAGTCAATTCATTTTTTCATTTTTTGGTCTTGTGGAGGAGGGGATTTAATGCAGGTAATCAAGCGTAATGGTACAAAAGAAGAAGTTAAGATCGAGAAGATTCTTCACGCGGTGAATCGCGCGTGCAGAGGATTAGCGAATGTAGAAGCGATCGAAGTTGCAAAACGCACCATCAATGGCTTGCACGATGGAAGCACTACCCAGGAACTCGATGAACTATCGATCTCCAATGCCGTCATGTTGATGGCCGAAGAACCAAATTACTCCAAAGTTGCCGCTCGAATGCTTTCCGAAGGCATTCGTAAGGAAGTGGGACCGGATGTAGCTTTCCGTGATTATATCAAGATCGCTGCAGAACAAGGTTTGCTTGGTCCGAATGTGATTGAACTCGCAGGAATGGATTATCAAACTTTGGAATACGCCATTCGTCACGAGCGTGATGACAATTTCGAATACTTCGGACTCAAAACCGTAGCGGATCGTTATCTTCTTCGTCATCCCAAAACAAGAAAACTCATCGAGCGTCCGCAATGGATGTGGATGCGTGTGTCTTTGGGGCTTTCCCAGACTGTGACTGAAGCATTGGAACTCTACGATATCGTCAGCCAGTTCCTTTATACTCCGGCAACTCCGACTCTTTTCAATTCTGGAACTAAACATCCTCAAATGAGTTCTTGTTATTTGCTCACAGTGGCAGAAGACAGCCTTGAAGGAATTTATAAATCAATCGCGGACTGTGCAAAGCTTTCCAAGTTTTCTGGCGGTATCGGGATCGATTGGACTTCTGTTCGTGCTTCAGGTGCCTTGATTAAGGGAACAAACGGTCTCAGTAACGGAATCGTGCCGTTCCTGAAAGTATTTGATTCCTCTGTTCATGCTGTAAATCAAGGAGGAAAGCGCAAAGGGGCAGCAGCGGTTTATCTTGAGCCTTGGCATGCTGACATCGAATCATTTCTGGAGCTTCGTAAAAATACCGGTGCAGACGAACGTCGTACTCACAATTTGAATTTGGCTCTTTGGATTCCAGATCTATTCATGAAACGAGTAGAGGCGGATGAGCAATGGTCATTGTTCTCACCAAGCAGTGCAATCGGCTTGAATCAGTCTTTTGGTGAAGAGTTTGAAATGCTCTATACCAAGTATGAAAAAGAAGGACTGGCAATGAAACAGGTTTCAGCGCGTGAGCTTTATGCTCGCATGATGCAAACCCTTGCAGAGAGTGGCAATGGTTGGATGTGCTTTAAAGACAAAGCAAATCTGCGTTCTGCTCAAACTGCAAAAAAAGGAAACGTCATTCACAGTTCAAATCTTTGTACTGAAATTCTTGAGGTGACCGATGCCCAGCAAACGGCCGTGTGTAACTTGGGAAGCATCAATCTTTCTTCTTTTGTGACGGCACAGGGAACATTTGATTTTGATCAGTTGAAAAATGTAACGAAAACCGCGCTTAAGTTTCTCGATCGCGTGGTTGATCTCAACTATTATCCAACTCCGGAAGCAAAAGCATCCAACAATAAATGGCGTCCCGTTGGTTTGGGTGTGATGGGTCTTCAAGATGCGTTCTTCAAGATGCGCATTCCGTTCTCGAGTCAGGAAGCGAAAAACCTTTCCTCGAAAATTGCAGAAACCATTTATTATCACGCTATCCAAACCAGTATGGATCTTTCTGATAAGCACGGAACCTTTGAAATGTTCAAAGATTCACGCTATGCAGACGGCGAGTTGCAAGTTCACTTGGCGAAAAAGTTCCAAAATATGATGCCAGAGACTCATTATAACTGGGATCAAGTAGCGCAAGATGTTCGTAAGCGCGGACTTCGCAATAGTTTGATGATCGCCATCGCTCCGACTGCAACCATTGCGTCCATTATGGGAAGCTATGAAAGCATCGAACCTCAGGTTGCCAACGTTTTCAAACGCGAAACCATGAGCGGAGAATTCCTTCAAGTGAATCGTTATCTCATTCAAGATTTGAAACGACTTAACCTTTGGAATTCTGATATGAGATCAAAAATCATTTCAGCCGATGGATCCATTCAGAATATTTCTGAAATTCCACAAGAATTGATAGAACTCTATAAGACAGCATGGGAAATTCCTCAGAAGGAATTGATTGATATGGCGGTTCAACGTTCTGCGTTCATCTGTCAGTCTCAATCGCTGAACCTTTTCATGGAAGATCCAAATATCGGTAAACTTTCTTCGATGTATATGTATGCATGGAAACAAGGAGTGAAAACGACTTACTATCTTCGTTCCCGTGCGAAAACCAAAATTCAAAAAACAACCGTGGAATCAACCAGTGCATCAGCTGTTGCGGTCACCAGCACCGAAGCAGTTGCGTGCTCCTTGGAAAATCCAGAAGCTTGTGAGGCATGCCAATGATTTTAAATCCTGAGTTGAATTTAACCTTGCGTCCGATGAAGTATCCGCAGTTCTTCCAGTTGTACAAGAACTCGATTAAGAATATTTGGACTACGGAAGAAATTGATTTTTCGGTCGACTTTCAGCATCTTCGTGATCGTCTGAGTCCTCAAGAAGCTCATTTGGTGAAACGACTGGTTGCTTTTTTTGCAACTGCAGACAATATCGTTGCCCACAACCTGGTGTTGAATTTCTACAAGCACATCAATTCACCTGAGTTCCGTATGTTTCTCGGTAAGCAGTTGTTCGATGAAATGCTTCATGTAGAGACCTATCTACTTCTGGTTGATAATTACATCCCTGACCTGGAAGAACGTAAAGCTGCTTTCGATGCTTTTAAAAATATTCCATCAGTGAAGAAAAAAGCAGATTTCTGCTTTAAGTACATGGATTCCATCGAGAGCTTGGACAAATTGGACACCGATGAAAAGCGCAAGCAATTCATCGAGAATCTGGTCTGTTTTGCATCTTGTGTAGAGGGGCTTTTCTTCTTCGGCTCTTTTGCTTACGTCTATTTCTTGAGAAACAAGGGTTTGTTGCCAGGCCTGGCAACTGCTACTAATTGGGTTTTCCGCGATGAATCGATGCATATTGAAGCGGCAATGGCGGCAATTGATGTGATCAAAAAAGAATATCCTGATCTTTTTGACCAAAATCTCGAAGATCGAGTTTCAGCCATGATTCAAGAAGCGATTGAAGTTGAAATGAGTTTCTGCAACGACGCCCTTTCTCATGGAGTGACCGGTCTGTCTCCGAAATTGATGAGAGAGTATCTTGAATACGTTGCAGATCAACGATTGGTACAACTTGGGTTCAAAAAACGTTACTTAACCAAAAATCCATTCTCGTTCATGGTTCTTCAGGATGTTCAACCTCTCACGAACTTCTTTGAGAAAAGAGTGACGGAGTATTCAAAAGGTTTTGATACCAGTAAGTCGGCTGTTTCTTTCGAAATGGATTTTTGATCGAGAGATCAAGAAGCAATATCGAATGCGCTGGCGCTTAGATTTTTGTTTCTTTGTTCGGTGAATCGAACGACGGCTTCTTTTTTGTTCGCCATGGTTTTTCCTGAAAAATAAACGGTCAGGATTTTCTTGTTTTGGTGAAATACTATTTCCATAAAAGGCTGTTCCGCGATGCCGAAGGCATCGAAGGCATAGCCTTTTTCATTTTTATTAAATTCAACAAAGTTACTCGAATTGTTGACTAGGGATTGGGGGATTTTCATCTCTTGAAAAACCTCTTCCAGTCCGAAGTATTCCTGATTCGATAAGAGACTGTGCTGAAGATAACAGTAACGGTCTTCTCTCAGGATAAAATGAATCTCAATACTGGTCTCAAACTCCTTAAGATTGCGGATCATGCTATGAAGAGTATTGGTCAACGTTTTATCGGTTTTATCTTCTTGAACAACGGATTTTGTCTTTTTCGCCTTACGCGAATTTCCTAAAAGCGATGCAATATCCGGAACTGCCGAAGTATTGGTGTTATCCGTTTCGATCGTAAATACGTTGGTATTTTCAGAAG
>CAZZLF010000073.1:0-8095 GCA_964654965.1 uncultured Bdellovibrio sp. | reverse complement strand
ATATAAAAGGTTGGAGTCGATTTAAGATTCAACTTGGTGGCAAGTTCAACATCCGTCTTGATCTTTTCGTTGGTGCTGGGAAGGTTGGTGCACTCTTTTAATTTAACCAGGTCAACACCAGGGATAGTGCCAAGCAGATCGGCGATCATATTGGGTTTGAAACTTTTCTGATTCGCAAAAAGCAGTTCATAGGCTTCTGCAAAATGCCCCTGCTGATTTGCACAAACGGCAACTCTCGAAGCTTCACAGGCAAACTCATGCATCACATTCTTGATGAGAGGGTTGCATCCCATGTCGAGTGGGAAGTTGAAATAAGCCATTTTGATCTCATTCGGATAACGTTTAAAAAGGGGATGAGTCGCATCTGCAGCCATTTTGCAAGCCGGGCATTGAAAGTCAAAAAACTTGACGATCGTAATCGGTGCATCCGCTTTTCCAATGAATGGAGTATCGGCCGGAATTTCCAATGGAGTGACCGGAGCGCTCAACACGTTTTCAACAATGTCGTTAATGTCTTCCGATTTCATTTCTCCTTGGGGATTTGTTGCCTTGGTAATGAGAAATGCCACTAACAGTGCTCCTACACCCAATCCTGCCATCTGTGGAAGGTTGAGTGATCTGGAAGGAATGTATGGGTCTTCTTTTTGGGGAATCGTCAAAGCAAATAACACCAATGCGAGGTTAATGGTGTCCACGCCCAGGCAAAGAAGGCAAAGCTTTCCGATGACTCCGATCATGATCGTGAGGTAGCCAATTGAGAATAAGAATGAAACTCCGGTGAAAATCAGAAGAAGTTTTCTCACATTTTGACGGAATGATTCGTTGAATCCATAGAGTGAAATCATGAAGATGATCAGATAACCGGCGATGGCTAGGCCAGAGAGCGGTAATCCATCAAAGATTTCTGCATATTTGCTCATTTCAATCGCTGTGCAATCAAACGCTTTACCAATATTGCAAAAACTATGGCCGTTTCCCAAACCACCGCGAGTTTGATTGAATAGATACGTCTGCCAAATCGAGATCCCGGCACCCAATGCACTCAGGGTTGTGATTAAGGAAAGGTTACGAGTGTATTTTTGAGATGTGTTCATGCTTTACCTGCCTTGTAGATGAGATATTCAGCAAAAAGAAGAATGAGGATTCCACTAAAAATCTTGATTCGATTCATCCAGTGCCCTGCGCGTGGAAGTTTTTGAAGGGTACCGGCAAATGCAGCGATGGCAATGAGGATTGTTCCCAATCCGAATGAAAAAAATAACATCAAAGTTAAACCGAAAATGACGGACTTGGATTCAGCTATATAAGCAAGAATCGCAGTCAGTACAGGTGTGGTACAGGGAGCCGCGATGAATCCAGAAGAGGCACCCAGTAGAAAAGCGCCCAGAATGGTCGCTTCTTTGTCATTGTTGATTTTGGTTCCAACAGAAAGCCCCATCTTTCTTTTCATTGCTTCCAAGATGGCTTGTGGGTCGATCGCAAGAATATCCAGCATCATCAATGCCGCAATGGTCATGGTGCCGCCTAAAAAGAAATACCAAGCAGAAGTGTTGGTAAAAGCGCCAAAGACTTGACCACTAATTCCTGCCAGAACACCCAGGAAAGAATAGATCATGGACATCCCCAGAACATACGCAAGACCGCGAGTCACTACGGCACGTGTATTTCGTTCTTCAGAGTTATGTTGTAATCCCCCGACTACTCCAACGGTAATCGGAATCATGGGATAGATGCAGGGAGTGAGGCTAGATAGAACTCCGCCAAAATACGCGAGAATCAGTCCGAGAATTGCGCCGCCGATGGAGCCGCTACTGAGTAAATTTTCAAGTCTTGCTGCCAGTTGATCCATGATAAAATATTTATCATGCTCAAAAGAATCCTGCACCGATTTGTTTTTCTTTTGCTCTTGGCGGCACGGCCTGTTTTTGCTCTGAACGTGCAATTCGGTCCGGAGCCGACCCAGTTTGATCCGTTGATGTTGGAGGATGGAACTTCACTTCGTCTGGCTGCGAATGTAATTGCAACTCCATTTGAATATGATGGGAACGGAGAGTTGAAAAAGAATTTGGTGGAGTCGTTGAGTTTGGGGCGAGACAAGTTGACTTATCGGATTCAATTCAAAAAGGGACTGAAGTGGTCTGATGGAGAGTCTTTTCATGCAGATCAGTTTCTCTTTGCTTTAAAAAGACTGGTTCAAGAGCCGGTCAGGGCTGCCATGACCGAACTCTTTCCCAAAATTGATCTGAGCTCGACAAAGGTCAAGGACCCTTTGACTATTGAGGTAAAGCTGAAAAAGCCAGATGCACAATTTCAAAAATGGTTGAGCCTTCCTCCTTTTGCACCGATTCGAGATTCAATGTTGGAAACCTATCGCAAACGGAATCCGGTAGTTCCGACACTTGCCGCTTATCGGGTTGCTGAATATAAAAGAGAAGAGTACGTAGAGCTTCTAAAAAACTCTCATTATCACCAAGCTGATTCGGTTTCGATTGAGCGGGTAAAGATCTTTTTTTTGAAAGATGAGATGAGCCTGTATCCGATGCTGAAACAAGGTGATCTTGATATTTTATCGAAGGTTCCAGTTCTTCAAAAAGAACAGATTTCAAAGATTGCCCAGGTCATTGATTATCCGGTAGAGGCGGTGACGTACATTGGATTGAATACCAAGATTCCACCTTTCAACCAAATTCAGAACCGTCAGGCTTTTCTTTCTTCAATCGCGCCTCATCGTAGTGAGCTCGCTCTATTGTTAAAAACAGGAGAATCGCCATCCTACACTTTTGTGCCGGGAGTGCTTTTATCAACGTCACTTCGGGATCAATTCAAGAATCAGCAATTCAAAAAGATGAAGAATCAGGGCGGTTCAATTCAATTTCAGGTTCAAACCGATGGTGGAACTCGAAATGAAATGATTCTTCAGTTTCTGCAAGCCAAGTTGAAGCAGGATTATGGCTGGAAAATGGGAATTGATACCCGTGAATGGAAAACTCATTACTCCAAGCTAAAGTCGGATCCCCCACAGGGATACCGATTTGGTTGGCAAAATCCGGTGAGTGATCCTTATGTGACTTATCAAGTGCTGGTTTCGGACAGTCCTAACAATTTCACTGGATGGAAAAATGCCGAATATGATCGTTTGGTCGAAGAATTGAGACAGGAAACGGCAATAGAGAATAAAATGAAACTGATCAAACGGCTGGAAGCCATTCTGGCAGATGAAGTTCCCGTGGTGCCGGTTCTTCATCAGGTACTAAGATTTGGAATTTCCAAACGGGTTCAGGGCTTCCGTGCAAACCCGTTTGGAGTAGTGCTTTATCGCGAGCTCCGTCTCACGAAAAACCAATGATCAAGCGTAAACTTTTTCTTTGTGCTCGTGCATTTCCTGGCAATTCACGCAAAAGGTCGAAAAAGGACGTGCTTCTAGGCGACGTTTCTCAATCGGCTCTTCGCATGCTTCGCATTCGCCAAAAGTTCCATCTTGGATTCTTTTCAGTGCCGTGTTGATTTTTGAAATCATCACGCGTTCGCGGTTGCGAAGTTCAAAGGTAAGACTTTGGTTTATTTCACTTGCCGCCAGATCCGCTTCGTCCGGAAGGTCATCTGTGGAAATGTTGAGATCGTTTTTAATGCTGGCTTTGCTGTTGTTCAAAAGACGGTCACGCTCGGCCAACAATATTTTTTTGAACTTACTCATGGTTTGTGTGTTCATGCTACATTTTCTCCCCTGATTACGTAGTTGATAAACGAACAACCCATTCTAAGTTCCAACGCGTAATGCTATGCGCGGGCTCTTCCTTAAGCTTTGTCGAGATACTGCGCTTCGACAAAATTTAGACGGTTTAGAAGTTTGTATAAGCATTCCTAAGATCGTTCAATTATTTTAAAATGAAGATTTTATTAGATTGATCATATCGGTCAGGTAAAAGAAGGTTTTCATTTTAAAAAATTGCAGAAAAAAAGCGTGAAATAAGTCATTCTGAGGCGCATGTCTTCCACGAAAAACTCCAATAAAACTTCGGTCATTATCTTAGCTGCAGGACTTGGAAAACGAATGTTTTCCTCGTTGCCGAAGGTTTTGGTTTCGGTTTGTGGACGTCCCATGCTTTTCAATTCTCTCGATCAATTACAAGCAGTGATTCCTCACGCTCACGTCGCCATCGTCGTTGGACATCAAAAAGAAGCGGTGATGGAAGCGGTAAAATCTCAAAAATATTCTTTGCAAATTGAATTTATCGAGCAAGCAGAGCAAAAGGGAACCGGACATGCCGTGAAATGTGCGATGAGCGGTCCATGGGGTAAAAGAGCCGTAGAAAATAAAGAAAATGTATTTGTACTTTCGGGCGACCTTCCTTTGCTTTCATCAGATTTAGTAAAAGAAATGTGTGAACCACTCAAGCGAGGTGTTGCACTCAAGCTGTTGACGGCTGTCCTGAATGATCCATTCGGCTATGGTCGCGTAGTTCGAAAAGGAAAAAAGGGAGCGGTTCTTCGTATCGTTGAACAAAAAGATGCGAATGAGCGTGAAAAATCGATTCAAGAGGTGGGACTTTCCATTTACACTTTTCAGGCCCCATTTCTTGCTGCCGGAGTGGAATCACTTCGAAATCAGAATGCCCAGAAAGAATATTATCTCACCGATTTGATTCAAATCGCATCCAGCAAAAAGCGGGATATTGAAACTCGAATTTGGGAAAATGTTGATGATGTAAAAGGGGTCAATAATCCCTATGAACTTGCTCAAGCCTCCGAGGTATTGAATTCTCGGATCATTCGTCAGCACGCATTGAGTGGAGTCAGATTTACTTCGCTTCGGAATTGCCAGATTGAGGCATCCGTAAAGATCGCTTCAGATGTGACCATTGGTCCCGGAGTAATTCTCGAAGGTAAAACCGAAATCGCTTCCGGCGCTTCCATCGGAGCAAATGTGATTTTGAAAAATGTGAAAGTTGGCAAGGGTGCGGAAGTCAAAGCCGGAACCTATGCCGAAAATTCAGAAATCGGTGAGCAGTCAAAGGTTGGACCTTATGCGCATCTTCGTCCAGAAAGCGTAATTGGGAAAGGTTCTAAAATCGGAAATTTCGTTGAATTGAAGAAAACTTCAATCGGAGAAGAAACGTCCGTAGCGCATTTGAGTTATCTTGGTGATGCCGAAGTGGGTTCCCACGTGAACATCGGATGTGGTTTTGTCACCTGTAATTTTGATGGACGATTGATTGATGGACAAAGAAAACACAAAACAAAAATTGAAGATCACGTCTTTGTGGGTAGCGATTGCCAGACAGTCGCTCCAGTGACGTTAAAAAAAGGCTCTTATGTTGCATCTGGATCTACAGTGACCGAAGATGTTCCCGAAGATGCTTTGGCGATTGCCCGCAGCCGTCAGGTGACTAAAGAGGGTTATGCCAAGAAGTTGAAACAGAAATGAATTACGACCGCGAACTTGATTTTGATTTCGATTTTGAATCCATCCGTGAGTCGGCAGGAACCAGTGAGCCAGTCCGCCCTGATTTTGATGGTACTGAAGAAAAACTTCCGAACTTTGTTGAGCGCCTGAACGATCCACAAAAAGAGGCAGTATTGGCTACCGAAGGGCCGCTACTTGTTCTCGCTGGCGCTGGGTCAGGAAAAACCAGAATGCTCACGAGTCGGATATCTTATCTGATTTCCGTAAAAAAAGTACGTCCTTGGCAGGTGTTGGCTGTTACGTTTACCAACAAAGCCGCGGGCGAAATGAGGGAGCGGGTGTATTCCCTACTCAATGAAGTAGGGATAGGGCATTCGGAAATACAGGGCCCACTCGATATCGGCACTTTTCACGCAATTTGTGCACGGATTCTTCGTCGCGAAGCCGATCGTCTTCCTTTTACCAAACCTTTTGTCATCTATGATGATTCCGATCAGCTATCGCTTTTGAAGGGAATTGTGAAGTCACTTGGAATCGATGAAAAAGTTTATTCTCCCAAAAGTTTCCAATGGGTGATCAATCGGATGAATTGTGATGCTCAGGAACTGGATGAATATCCGGGTACGGGGCGAGGAATAGATCGCAAATTACCGGAAGTTTACGAAGCATATAAAAAAGCAATGATCGAAAATAATGCGATGGATTTTGGTGAAATGATCACCGCGACTTATCGCTTGCTACGAGATCATCGGGATGTTCGCGAAAAATATCAGCGTCGTTATCGTTATATTCATGTCGATGAATATCAGGATACCAATCGCGCCCAATATCTCTTGCTGTCTATGTTAGTCAGTCCAGAACACGGAGGACATGGAAACATTTGCGTGGTGGGGGATGAAGATCAGTCCATTTATGGTTGGCGGGGAGCTGACATCAGAAATATTTTGGATTTCGAAAGAGAATATCCCGGGGCTCACCTGGTAAAACTCGAACAAAATTATCGTTCCACCCAGACCATCGTGGAAGCTGCGTCTGAATTGATTTCCCATAACACTCAAAGAAAGAATAAGACGCTTTTCAGTGAAGAAGAAGTGGGAGATCGGGTGATTCGCATGATGTGTCCCGATGATCGCTTTGAGGCAGAATTAGTCGTAAAAGAGATTCGTAGAAGAGTTCAGGAAAATCCGGCTCTTTCCTTGAATGATTTTGCAATTTTTTACCGTACCCATGCTCAGTCCCGCTTACCCGAAGAATATTTAAGACAGGCAAAGCTTCCGTATCGGATTGTGGGTGGTTTACGATTCTTTGATCGTAAAGAAATCAAAGATGCGATGGCTTATCTTCGCTTGGTCAGCAATTCTTCCGACTCCGTCAGCTTCAAACGAGTGATCAATACTCCTGCTCGAGGGATCGGAAAAACTTCGTTGGATAAGCTCGATGCTGCCTGGGAACGTCAGGGATCCATCTGGGACTTTCTCTCAAACGAAGTTCGGCATGGGATTGTTTTTTCGGGAAAAACCCACAAAAAATTCGCAGATTTTCATCGCATGGTTGAAAACTGGATCCAGCTCCAGCCGACCCTTCTTTTGAGCGAGCTTTATCATCGCATTCTGGATGACACCCGATATGTGGAATCCTTAAAAGAAGAGGCCACGGAAGAGGCGCTCGAACGAGTGGAAAACTTGGAAGAGTTTAACTCAGTGGTACTTGAGTTTGAGGAGCGCGAATTGGAAGGGTTGTCTGAACAGGAGATCGAGCGTCGTAAACCACTGCTACTCGGTAAGTTCCTCGAACAAACGGTCCTGGCTGAATCTCCCGAGACGGATGGTGTTGCAACCAGTGTTCAGTTGATGACATTCCATGCCTGCAAGGGTCTCGAATTTCCCGTCGTTTTCATGATCGGAGTGGAAGAAGGATTGTTTCCTTCTGTTCGAAGTCAAGATGATGATGAAGACATGGAGATTGAAGAAGAGCGTCGTCTTTGTTACGTCGGAATGACTCGTGCCCGTGAGTTTCTCTATATGACTCATGCTACTTTTCGCCGAGTCTGGGGAGAAACGCTTTATCAATATCCTGCAAGGTTCTTCAGTGAGATTCCTGAAAAATACTTTGAACTCAGGGATTTCTCAAAAGATTCAGGAAGATTTTAATCAGAAGAAACCGATCCCATTATTTTGTCATAAGCCGCTTTGATTTGATTGGAATCTGGTAGGGGGTCGTTCATTTTTTCAAACGATACGGCACCGAAGTCATTGGTCCAATAGAATGGGCAATTTTCATCTCCCGATCCAGCGCGGGCGATGCCCATATGTTGAAAAGCGGGATTCACCATGTTTTTTAAATGGGATGCTGAAAAATACCATTGAAGAAAAGTTTCCTTGGCTCCGCTATTTCCGCAGGCGACATTTTCTCCCATCATGGAATAATTCAAATAACCTTCTTGGGTCATCCGTTGAAAAGGAGGTTCGTTTTTCAGAGGACCAAAATGAGTGAGAAAATCAAATTTTGCCATCCACTCGCTGTGTTTGCGGGAAGCACTTTGTAGAGATGGGTGAATGGTCAATTTTTGTAGCCCCATTTCCGCTCGAAACTGATTGATGAGTTCACTGAATTGAATTTCTTCGGCAGAGAGTTGTTGGGAAAATGCCACGGGTGGGGTTAAGCCAAGATTCACGAAAATCATGAACAGGG
>CAZZLF010000072.1:0-8107 GCA_964654965.1 uncultured Bdellovibrio sp. | reverse complement strand
AAAAGACGTACAGGGTACTACTGATGAGGGCTGTCAGAATCAGTCGAATCACCCGTATAGGGTAGCATCGAAATTACCAAGATGCCATTTTTCTTCCCGATGCATTGACAATGTGAAGAGCTTTTACTGCATCGAGTGAACCAGAAGAGGCAACCTTGCCACGAAGGTAAGAAGAGATGTTTGCTGACTTCATGATGATGTCTTTGACTTGAGCGGGATTCAAGGAAGGTTGTTTGGAAAGAATCAAAGCAGCAACTCCAGAAACAAAAGCGGTAGCTTGAGAAGTTCCGGTCAATTTTCCGTAGCGGCCACCCGGTACTGTGCTCAGAATGCCTTCGCCTGGGGCTGCGATGTCCACAGAGTGTAAACCATAGTTGGAAGAAGGAAGTAGTTTTCCGTTCATGTCAATCGAAGCAACAGAAATGATATTTCTGAGTCCTTTTTGTTCGTAGGCAGCGGGATAGTAACGGTTCTCATCGAGGTCGGTATTCTGATGTTCGTTTCCGGCAGCTGCAACGATCAAGATTCCTTTTGATTCTGCTTTTTTCATTGCTTGGAATTCTTCTTCTGAATATTCAGGACCACCGCCAGAGTAGTTGATGATACGGGCACCATTGTCGATTGCATAATGCAGGGCTTTAATGGTGTTGGCCAAATTGACATTCCCAGATGCTGTTTCTGAGTAATAGCGAATCGGCATGATCTGAACACTTTGAGCAACGCCTGCTGTTCCTGTTTTTGGATTGGCAATTGCACCGATGATTCCAGCGATGTGGGTTCCATGTCCATGAATGTCAGTGGGGTTGGCTTTGCGGGTTACGAAATCCCAACCATAAGTGGAATTGTTGGTCGGAGCTTTCCAGAGATTACCTTTTAAATCAGGGTGATTAGCGTCGATTCCGGTATCGATGACCGCAACTACCACATTTTTGCTGCCTTTGGTGATTTCCCAGGCTTTTTGAATTTTAGCTGCTGAGGAGCGAAGTCCCCAGTTATTAGGACTGAAGTCAGAAAGGGACATCCCTGAAGCGGAGCCGGAAATCAGGGAGATGGTCATCAATGCTATGGAAAAAGTTCTCATGTCGGTTTGCCTTCCTTGCTCAATACATTGCGAAAGCAGTGCCAAATAACCCGACAGGACAGCGAAAAGCACCAATGGTCTAACTGTCAGGAATAATTGAGTTTTTAAACAATGAGTGTTTAGCGGTTGGCCGCTTCAAAAAGGTCAAAGACAGTGAATGCTATGAAATTTACACGCAGCTGTATAAAGGTCATACAGTCCGGTTCCGATGAGCACTTATGGGGTGTTCGATGAAATTAAACGAAATTGGTTTAAAAGTGGTCCTGATCGCAGGATTGGGTGTTTCTTTCATGGCTCAAGCCGCAGAAGCGCCGGCAGGGCTTGAAAAAGCTTTTTCGATTCTTGAAAAATCGGCAATTGGAAAAAGCCTGGTCGAAGAAGCGATCGAACAAGGACTCTCCATCAGTGAAGGCGCGATTTCCAAAACAGAAATTGTAGCAACTCGAACCACAAATGGTGTGAATGAAAAACTCGAATACCACGTTCAAGTTATGATTTCGAAAGAAAAGAACCCCGTATTTCAAGCGATCGATCTTGCGCATGAACTGGCTCACGCACTTCACCCTAAAACCAACCCCTTTGATCCAAGTCTGAATGCGGTTGATTACATTCGCCAGGGAATTGAATCTGAGGGAGGCGAAGCCCATGCGATCATGCAAGAGTGCAAGGTTGGATCCGAGCTGTCTCGAGCTGTTTCCAGTGAAGATGCTCAATTGATCAAAGCAAGATGCAAGTTTGTCTGGAATGCCGAAAAAGATGAATCGCTCTGGAAGAAATCATTTTATCATCTGGGAAGATATTCTCGCTTCTTTGTGAACAGGTTGAGCTCTGTGAATCGCAATCGACAGAAGAACAGTGAAATCATTGAAAAAGTACAGTCGAGAGACCCCATGTTCACCTCAGCGACTGCAAACAAACCTTACCCATTGGCTTTGCTCGATGAGTATGTCGAGATCACTAAAAAAATCTGTAATCGCTCTCAAAATCAAAATAAAAACCAAGCTCAGAACAGAAAAGTGTCATCCACTTCGGACAAGACTTTGGAAGAGCGCTGTCATTCCTTGTCTTCTGCTCAGTTCAATACCCCATGAATCGAAAACGATTGGTATTCATTCGCCATGCCCATCGTGATACCGAATTTCATAGTCGTGACAACGGACTCAGTGAAAAAGGCTTGAAGCAAGTCAAACAATTGGTTCGTTTTTCTGAGGGGCGGGATCTTGAGGGCGCAGAATTCATTTCCTCCCCCAAATTAAGGTGTGTTGAAACCTTGTCTCCCGTAGCAAAAGCATTAAAATCTGAAATTTCCATTGATCGTCGATTGGGGGAAGGCGGTTCACTCGATGATCTCGATCAGTTCGTCGACTGGTGGAAGTACGAAGGACCGAATCTCTTGGTTGCATGTTCCCACGGAGACGTGATCCCCTTTTTAGTCCAAAAAATAACCGGTGGCGTGATCTCGATTAAAAAAGCCGGTTGGTGCGAAATCGAGCTGGTGGGAAACGATGCGTACCTGACTTGGCTTGTTCAAAAGTACGAGTAGTGTTAAAAAAGGCGTGTGAGTTCCATACCAACATTTCAAACCAAAGATTATCATTTTCATCTGCCTGAAGAGTTGATCGCGTCTACACCTTTGCAGCAAAGGGATGCTTCCAGGTTACTGGTTTATCGGCGAGGTCAAGGTACTCGTTTAGAAGATTGCATTCAACATGCTAGAATTCAGGATCTTCCCCAAATTTTAAATTCATCTTTTTCTTTGGTTGCCAACAACACCAAGGTCTTTCGGGCTCGATTGCTTGGAGAACGCGTTGGTACCGGTGGCAAGGTTGAGTTCTTTCTTTTAAAAAAAATAAATCATTTGCCCCAGCCGACATGGAAGGGATTGATGAAGACCGGAGCAAAAGTCTTGCCCGGATTTCAGTTCATGGTTCAAGGAATTGAAGCTCGGGTGTTGGCGCGTGAAGAAACGAATGCGGGCACCATTTTTACTGCTGAGTTTTCGAAAGATCCTGTGAGTTGCGGAGTTGGCGAGGTTCCTCTTCCTCCTTATATTCAACAAAAAATCTTGGAAGAAAGTCAGAGTGCGAAGCCGGATCTGTCTTCAAATAAAGTTCTCGACGAATACAACACCTTGTTTGCACGAGAAGAAGGTTCGGTGGCTTCACCCACAGCCGGAAGACATTTTACGCCAGAGCTGATTCAAAAATTAAAAGCTCAAGGATTGAGTTGGAATGAAGTCACACTTCACGTTGGTATTGGTACTTTTAAACCGGTTACCGCATCCGATTTGAGAGAGCATCATATGCATGCTGAGGAAGCGACCATTGCAAAAGAAGTGGCGGAACTGTTGAATGCAGAAAAAAAATCGGGGAAAAAAATTCTTTCAATCGGCACTACCAGTACTCGTACGTTGGAAGGCTTTACCGATGATTCCGGAAAATTATGGAGTGGAACCCGGGATCTTGATCTCTTTATTTATCCTGGATCAACCCATCGTTGGAAGTTTGTAGATGCGATGCTGACGAACTTTCACTTACCAGAGAGCACCTTGCTCATGATGATTGCTTCGTTTATTGGCAGTCGGGAACGAACTTTAGAAATTTACCATGAAGCGATTCGGGAACGGTATCGTTTCTACAGTTATGGCGATGCCATGTTGATTCTTTGATCAAAAAAACGGATTGGAATGTTTTTCTTCGCCAATCGTTGTTTTTTCACCGTGGCCAGGCCATGCGATGATGTCGGCATCCAGGGTGAACAGTCTGGTTTTGATACTTTTAAGAAGAGTGTATTCATCTCCTCCCCAAAGATCGGCTCTTCCAATGCTCCGAAGAAAAAGAGTGTCGCCGGTGAATACTGTTTCAGGAATGGAAGTCTGGGAATCTTCATGTAAATGCATGCAGACTCCTCCAGGAGAATGTCCCGGAGTGTGAATGATGGTGAATTTCATGGTGCCAACCTTCAGTTTCTGACCGTCTTCAAAATATTGATCAATCGGTAACGGGTCAGCTCCTTCGAAACCAAACATTTCAGCCTGTTTTTTCAAAAAGTAGTACATGTCTTCATCTGCTTTATGCAAAAAGATCTGGGGAATGGAATGATCGGTTCCACTTTTTGAGTTCGCTCTTTTTTGAAAGTATTCTTTGACTTCACGGGTTGCGCCGATGTGATCAAAATGCGCGTGAGTGTGAAAAAGGGCCTTCACCCGAATGTGATCCTGAAGTTGCAATTCGATTTCTTCGATCGCTTTTTCGATTTTTCTGGGCTCGGCTCCCGGATCAATCAGAACCGCTTCGCGGGTTACGGGGCAGACGAGAATCTGGCAATTACAAAGAAGTTGTCCAACGGGCAATGTTTTCTGAATGAACTTATTTTTTAATGTTGAACCTAAATCAGCGTCAGTCATGTGAGTCGTTTACCAGGTGAAGAGAAAGTGAGCCATCATGGTGAAAAAACCACCGGTAAGATCCGGAATGCCTCTGGACTGAAAAGTGGTATCGATGGAGTCGTTGAAGTTCTGGGTGTGGTAGCGCGCTTCCAAAATGACATATGTTTTCTTATGCACCACTGGAAATTCCAATCCACCGCCAAAATTCACACTAAAGGTCGAGTCGACATCGGTATTCACCGAGGTGGGTGAGGTTTCGGTTTTATTGATGGAACCGGCACCGGCGATCAGGAAGGGATTCGAAAAGGTCAGGGGAGCGGAAGCGTTCCGAACATCAAAGTAATACTTTAAGTCTGCGCCGTAACCAATCATTCTCACTCGGTTGATTCCATTGTTGTCGTAGGTGTGAGAGGCAAGAAAGATTCCCAAATTGACCGCCAATTGGAAGTCAAACCAGTAGTGAATTTTCAGATCAAATCGAGGAAACGCCGGGGTGTAGAGTAGTCCGCGGTTTCCGGTGGCACCTTGGTAACCAAGTCCAAGACTCAGGCCAAAGAACCTTCCGAACTGAAAGTACAAGTTGTCGGCGTCATCATCTTCATTCATGTTGAATTCGCCGTACTCAAGATAGGGTGTGGACTGATCAAAAAGTCCGCTTTCATCTTTTTTGGTGGGTGAGCCATTCGCGCCCGATGCGGAATCGGTCGGGCCAACGTTCTGGGCATAGGAAGAGTTTCCCAGAATCAAGATCAGTAAAATCAGTTTAGAAATAAAAGTGCATGCCCGCATTGATGAAGCTTGCTCCAAAGGTTCTCAGTGTGAAGGTTTTGTTCGATGAACTGAGGTTTTCATAATTCAATCCGGCTTCAAAGCTGATTCCAAGGCTTTCTAGTCCTGGAATAAAAAACTCAGAACCAAATCCTGTGATGATTTCTGTTCCTTTGCGAGCGGCGTAGGTCACCGTTCCTGCTCCGATCATAAAATAGAAATTGATGTAACTTTCGCTATGCATTGTTTGCATCAGCTTTAACGCACCAACTCCAGAATTGGCGGATCCAGATTGATATCCACCGATGATTTCAATCATTGTTCGAGGATTAAAACCATATTTTAAGCTGATACCTGGGGATCCGGGACTGGATGCAGAAGTCTGGGCAAATTGGGCATTATAGCCAAGCCCCATTCTTCCAAAAAGATCCCGGGCTTCAGAAGTGACGTTGAAGAAAAAGACGCAAACGAGCAAAAGAAGACGACTCATACTTCAAGCGTAGCATAGGCTTTTGTTTTGACAATACTCGTTTCAAAACATACACCTATAAATTATGAACTTTTTTGATAAGAAATCTATCAGCATCCTCATTTCTCTAGTTTTAGTTGCCGGAGTGGCAACTTATTTCATCCAGCAGTCGTTCGATGCAAAAGAACAGACTTCAAAAAACGCTCTCTTCGAGATTCAATCAACTCTCGAAGCTGAAACGGCAGCATTGCCAGCATCAGAAAAAGACAAGGGATCCAAGATCGACGTGGATCAAAAATTTCCAAAATCAGTCGCTGCGTTGAATGAAATGATCAATTCCAAAGCTCAGGCGAAATCAGTGCTTTTTCAAGCATCGATGGAACTTGCAAATCTTTATCTTGATCACCCTGCAGAGGGTTCCAGTGATAAAGGAATGGCTGCATTGAAAAAGGCGAGTGAATTTGCCAGCAGTGATTTTCAAAAAGTCAGCAGCCTTTATCTTTTGAGTGGTGTTCAAGAACAAATGAACCAATTGAAACAAGCTGAAGAAACTTTGAAGCTGGCTTTGGCTGAAGGCTATGCAGGAATGAACAGTGAATTGATGCTTTCTCTCGTTCGCGTCAGCATGAAAGTTCAAAACACTGCTCAGGCTAAAACCTATTCTGAAAAATTGAATAAAGAAGCACCAGGATCTCGTGCTGCTCAGGAAGCTCAGAAGCTCGTTTCCAAATCATGATGAATCGCAATTATCTTTTTCCATTGTTGGCTTGCATGACTCTTTCAGCATGTGCATCCCGAAACCTGAATCCGAATTTCAAAAATGAAGTGGATCCCAAAAGCGGCACTGAAGTGTTGAGCCGTGAGTGGACTTATTCCATTGATCCTGCATCTTCTTCTTTGGAAGTTCCGGGAATGGAATACGTCAGCCCGGTGGTTTTTGAAAATTCGATCATCTTTGGAAGCAATCGTTTCGGAGTGATTTCGCTTTATCCAAAAATTCACAAGGAAAAATGGAAATTTTCGATTGAAAACGGAGTGGTGAGTCCGGTTGAGATCGATCAAGATCGCGCATATTTCACCGGCGGAAATGGAAATCTTTATGCCGTTTCAGTAGAGACCGGCAAAGAGATCTGGAACTATCCGCTTCGTAATCCCGTGAGTTCAAAACCGACCGTTTCTGGAAACGATCTTTTCATTGTTACCAGTGATGACAGTCTGGTTTGTCTGGAATCTTCTACCGGAAAATGGCAGTGGAGCTATCGACGTCGAAATGTTTCTGGTCCAACGATTCACGGAGCATCCAAGCCTCTAGTGGTGGGTGATTCGATCTGGGTTGGATTTGCAGATGGTGCTCTCGTTTCATTGACCCGCAAAGAAGGAAAAGTTCTTTGGGAAAAACAACTCAACACCGGCAACCGTTTTGCAAGCGTGAATGCTGAGTTCCTGCTGAAAGGTCAGCGCGTTTTTGTTCCGGCCTATGATGGCGCCTTTTATGTTTTAGATACCAAAAATGGATCCACCGTTTGGGCAAAAGATGGTTTGGGCGGATCTAAAAAAGTAGCGTTGGAAGATCATGTTCTCTATGTGTCTTCTTCAAACGGTTATGTCTATGCACTCGACGAAAACTCGGGCAAAGAGTTGTGGAAGTTTGAACTGGATTCAGGAATCGCATCAGATGTTTCGGTTCTTGCAAAACACGTCGTTTTCTCTTCCAGTTCTGAATACCTTTATGGACTGGATAAAATGACGGGTAAATTGGTTTACCGTTATCACGTCGGGTTCGGCTCTGGGTTTTCCGGTGGCATCGCCATGGATCCAACCAAGACCTGGATCTATGCACTTAGCCGTGGCGGAAACCTGATGTCGTTCCGCTACCATCGATAAGATCATGCATTTTCGATTTCTCGTCCCGGTGATCTTGGGGGCAATGAGTGGATTATTGACTGCGTGTCCATCAGTAAGGGAATCGATCGAAAATAATTCTACCGGAACTTCTTCTTATTGTGATGAGAATGCCAATCCGTTTGGTGGAGGAAGGGGTACAGCGGTGTATCCTTATCTCATTTGTTCTGTTGCCCATCTTCAAAATATCTCAACGCATCTTCAAGCAAATTATCATTTAAAAAAAAGTATCGATTTGACCGGCGTTTCATTTATGCCCATCGGCGACGATACGACCGGTTTTAGCGGTGTTTTTGATGGAGATCAAAAAACGATCAGTGGGTGGACCTATTCGGTTACTCAACCTGCCAATGATTCCGATGCGATCGGTTTTTTTCGAAAAATCGCTTCGGGTGGAATCGTGAAAAAATTGATTTTGAATTCCATGACCATTGAAGGGAACTCTGGAAATGCAGCAGTTGGAATTCTTGCCGGTTATTCGCGAGGAATGATTCATGAC
>CAZZLF010000071.1:0-8139 GCA_964654965.1 uncultured Bdellovibrio sp. | reverse complement strand
AGGCTTCTTTTTCATTCTGACCGAAACAAATTAATGCTTTTCAATAAGCGCCAAAGAAACCCCAAGGAAGCTCTCGTAAAGTTGCGTGAACCAGCACTGAAACCCAGTTTTTTTGATTTGAAGTACTGATGGTAGAAAAAATTTAAAATCAGCTTAATTTTGTGTTTGTTGATCGTCAATGAATCGTAATTTTTACCGAAAGAACGCGCCTCTCCAATCGAAACGACACCATCCAAATATTCCGAACCCCTGATGATATTCGAGAAATCTTCGCCTTTGTTTTTCAAAATGAGATATTGCCAGATCTCGACGTGTTTTTTGGTGTAATCACGCCAATTCCAGGTTTTCACAGAATCGATCAATTTTTTCTTTTCCTGCTCCAAGCCTTTGAAAATCCCTAAAAGTTCTTCCAGGGTTTTATATGGATGGGTAATTCCACCCGGGGCATCAAGATGGTATCCTTGACTCGTCACTATGGTCTTTACACCTGAAGAAAGTGCATCGATAAATCCCATTTGCCCCTCATCGAGACCCATATACAGGTAGTAATCGAGTGAAGGTATGATTTTTAAGTATTTTTCGTATTCAAACCTCGAGTGATAATCGACTTCAAATCCATCGCTTTTCAGCGTGGCCACCTGCTGATCCCATCCGTCCCCCATGATCACAAACTTGAAAAGTGATGGATCAATCGTTTTTGAAATCTCGTTTAAAAAATACTCTCTTTTTCTTCCATCTTCTTGAACACGACAAGTAATGCCAATCAGGATTTTCCTGACCTTCATTACTCCGTCATGAGCCGGTAACACGAAAGCGAGTTTTTGCGATGGAATACCTGCACCTGCCAACAAGCCCATCGTTTCACCGGACATGCAAATTCCAAGATCTGCAACCTTGAGTTGTCGCGCAAGAAGGAAATTTTTTTCCATATTGTCAATGTGAGTAATCATGACTGTATCAATGGAGTTTCTTTTGCCATCGTAATCATAATAGATGATGTGATGGTTGATATCTGCGGTTGGGTCGGGAACCTTAGCTATACTTGAATTGATTCCCAACTCCAGAAGATTCTCATGCATTTTTCTCGCAAACTTTCCAAGAATCCAGGCATCAACATCTTCATAACAAACGATCCTGACTTTCATGAAAAATCAACCAAACACTTTCTTTACAGCTTCAATCACCCTTGACTGTTGCTCCTCGGTTAAACCCAATCCGCTCGGCAAATAGAATCCTTTTCTGGCGATCCTTGAAGCGACCTCGAACTTAGGTTGTTTTTCAAACCCGTATTTTTTCAAGACTGGCTGCTCATGCAAAGGCCAAAAGAAAGGTCTTGTGCCAATTCCTTCATCCGCGAGAAGCTCCATGGCTTTTTCAGCACCCATTGAAGAATCACTAATCACCAACCCGTAAACCCAATAGATATTCTTAGCATAATCCGTCTCTGCAACAGGAATCTGGATTGAAGACAATCCGTTGAATGCCTCGGTATAGATTGAACCCATTTTCCGTTTAATCTCCACGAATTGATCGAGTCTCTCCAATTGAGCAACGCCAAGAGCCGCCTGCAAATTGGTCATGCGCATGTTCCACCCAAGCTCATCATGTACAAATCTTCTTGGTGGCTTAAAACACAGGTTTCTCAAGTCCCCGCATTTTTTTGCCAATGATTCATCATCCACCATAATCATCCCACCTTCACCGGTAGTAATGTGCTTGTTGGGGTAAAAGCTGAAAATACTGAGATCACCAAAACTTCCGCATGGGCGCCCTTTGTAAGTTTGGCCGTGCATTTCCGCAGCATCTTCTATCAATTTGAGAGAGTATTTCGCACAAAGCTTAAGTACTGGATCCATATCAACCGGCAATCCATATATATGAACCACCATGATTGCCTTAGTTTTGGAAGTGATCTTTGACTCAATCGCTTGAACATCCATGTTCCAGGTAATCGGATCGGAGTCGATAAAAACAGGCTTTGCGCCCGCTCTCAAAATCTGCCCCATACAAGAAATGATGGTAAATGTCGGCATGATCACTTCATCGCCATGGCCGATACCCAATGCTTCAATCGCCGCATCAATGGCAAGAGTTCCATTTGCAACGGCAATACCGTGCCGTCGTCCCACTTTTTTTGCCAAACCCTCTTCAAAACGCTTAATGAATGGCCCTTCGGATGAAATCCATCCAGTATCAATACATTCAGTTAGATATTTCTTTTCATTGCCATTGAGCAATGGCTCATTTACCGGAATAAAGTTTTTCACAATATCAATCCTTAATTCTCAATTCGTCTTTCTGGATAGATAGAAATCTGGTTTTATCAGATTCACCTGCATAAGGTCCTTGTTTCACTTCGATCATTTCAAGATCCTCCAAAACCTCAAAACCGTGTCCACCTTCCGCGAGCAGGATCACATCTCCCTGCCTCAGAATCCTGCTCTCAAGATAAGCTTTTTCGGGATTAAAGAAATCAACTCTGACTGCACCCTTCTTAATGAACAAAACCTCTTGGGTATAGTGAATTTGTCTGGGAACAGGATTGTGAATGTGCGGGGCGATTTCTTTTCCTTTGGGATGGGACATATATGCCAATTGCTGGGACAAATCATTTTTTGTGAAGAAGCTTATGCCGTCTTTTTTATAATCATTTCTGACGATTAATGCCAAAAGCACGCCATCATATTCAATTTTATCAACCATACAAATCAACGCTCAACTTCCCCAAAACGGCCAAGTATTAGCAGGCAAATAGTGCGAATAATATTAATCCCTAAGCCTCAATTAACAAGCGAAACCTTTCAGCAAAAGAAATTCTATTTTTAAATCAACAACTTAGACAAATAACCCATTGAAATCAGTGTATAAAATAACCGAAATTGACAGCCCCAGACCACCTCGATCTCGTTAATGGTGAAAAAACTCATATTATGGATTTCACTCAACTTAGTCATGGTGCTCTCGATCCTGTTTTATACAATGATCATGAACCGATTCCGGTAGATTATGTCAGAAATGAAGTTCAGTAAATAATAACAACTTTTCTTCTAACCAAATCGATTGTTCTTCACCGTTTTTTAGGATTGTTCGTACATTCGCATTTAAAACTAAGATTCCAAAACAACCCACTTTTTAAAACGATCCAGCAATTTCACCGCATTCTCGCTTGAGTCGGCTTCAACATAAATCCTGAACTCTGGTGCATTTCCAGAGGGGCGCAAATGTACTATCCATCCGTTTTCGAATTGGGCCCGGACCCCATCCAATTCATTGATCGCCTTCACACCTCCGTACTCACTCCAATTCCCAGTATTGCCATTCATTTCAAGTTCACATTTGAAATCACGAAGCACTTGATCAGACTTCTCCCTAGGGAAGTTTCTGATCAAGCCCGAATAGTTCACATAATTGGAGAATGGCAACAGCAACTCTGAAACACTGGCTTTCTGAGTTTTCATCAAAAAGAGCAATGACAACAAAGGCAAAAGTGAATCTCTGGTCATCAGGGGTTTCAGACCCATCACTTCGGTACCAAGCAGGAATCCACCATTAGCTTCAAACCCGGCTATTTTGACAGTTTCAGAAGCTTCGATCCTTTCAAGCATCTTACCCAAAACATACGGCGATCCGATTCTTGTGATCACGCATTCTTTCATCCACCCTGAACTCAAAAGCGCACTTGAGCAACTGACAGGAAACACGATGGTTTCGATTCCGAGATATATGGAGGCGAGTAAGCCGAGAAGCTCACCGGGAACGACCGCCCCCTGATCGCTGATCACCAACGGACGATCGGCATCCCCATCGGTTGAGAAAATCAGGTCCAGATCATTTTCCATCAGCGTATTTTTCAGGTAATTCACACTTTCAACCGCTTCCGTATCGACCGGAATGAAATGTTCACTTCTTCCAAATTCAACGACTTCGGCGCCGAATTTTCGTAAAATCCCTGGATAGAGATCCCTCGCGACGCTGGAATGGGCATAAAATCCAACTCTGATCCCTTTCAGGTCCTGACCCATTTTTGAATCCAAGTATCTACTTGAAAAGAACGAGGCAATATCAATTACCTGCACCGAGTTCATGCCTGAATCGTGATTCTTCTGAAAACCATTTTCCATTTTTATTTTCTTATAATTCGAAAGAATCAAATCTTCATGCGATTTTAAGACTTCACCTTCAGGCAAATAGAATTTGAGGCCATTTCGATCGGCGGGAATGTGGCTTCCTGTAACCATCACTCCGGGAATTCCGTGGACAGAACATGCCCATGCCAGAGCGGGGGTAGGTACCAAACCACCATCCAACACTTCTACCCCCAATCGATTCAAAGATTTGATGATCATGTTCATGATGGAACCCGTACTTTCCCTCAGGTCTCCGGCAATCAGAATTTTTCTGAACCCCCTATCCTTGAACGATTCCAGAAATGCCGCTATGAATGCGTAACACTCCTCCTCTGTGAATGAAGTAACAAGACCACGGATGCCGCTGGTTCCAAAAGACAAAGGGTTAGGGTTGTTCATAAATGTTTTTTAATGAATGATTTGAATTTTTCGAACTGTGAATGATTCATGAATAGCGTTAAAAACCTTGAAACACCTTGGATAATTCTTCGTCGAACTCGACTGGAGAGGTGAAACCCCGCAGAGTGACTACTCACACCGGATGCGATCAAGGCTGGATTGATGAAAATTCTATAACCCTTTTGCTTGAGCTGCGCATGAAAAGTAACATGCTCACATATTTCCTCTGATTTCGAGCAAACACCGATATATTGTCCGCTCAAGAGCGCATTTTTTTTGTAAATCGCAAGACCACCAAACGCAGAATCAACTTCAATCCATTCAGCGCTCTCCGGAATGCAGAGCATTTTAGAATAAACGCCGGCATACAAAGCTTTCTCATTTTCAATCCCATGATCTTTGAGAAATTGATATTGTTTCCAACAGTCACCGGGAGACCATTCCGGGTGACGCAAAGCCCAAATGTCATAATACGGGCCCTTTTGATTGGCTGTACAGACATCCCAGTTGACCTCACTTGACCAACAAGAAAGAACCCCCTTCTCGTCCAGCAATTCTGCCATTCCATCCAGATCAACAATCAAAATGTAATCAATTTTCTGATAACGCGGGTTTGTTTTGATTTCCTCAATATACTGATTTCGACAATGAGCTATTCTAGCGGTGCGCTGTGGAAACCGAACACGCAGATCACCAAGCGATAAATATCTGAAATTTCGAATCGAATTTACAAGATCTTTCAATTCTTCAACCGTTGAATCTGAACTATCGGACTCAACTACAAGCCAATCAATGTGCGAAAATGTTGAAAGTGCCGTAAATATCCTATTCACATCATCTTTCAAGGTTTTGGAACAATTACGAGCCAAGCCGACGACTAAAATATTTTTTTCAGATAGCTCTTTCATTTCGGCAGAATCAAGACTCATATTCCTCCTGTTGAGAGTGGTTGCAGAAAATCATATTACACGGGAAATCACTTTGGCAAAAAATTGATTACAAATTCAAGATGTTATGTTCATATTAGCGTAAAGATGATTACCGTCGGAATCACCACCTACAATCGACTGAATTACCTCAAAAAAACAATTGATTCACTAATGCAATGCAGATCTCAGGATCTCATGAATATTCGCATTTACGATGATCAGAGTCGCGACTTTGGAGCAAAGGAACTTGCGGAACTGATCCCGAGCGCAAAGGAAATCATTGTACGCACAAACAACCTGGGTGCGGATGAAAACATTAGACAGATGTATGAAAACTTTCTCGATACAGGTGATGAAATATTTTTTAATGGTGACGCCGATCTGTTGTTTCATCCCGGATGGATCGATTTTCTTGTCGAATTTCTTCCCAAAACAGATGGCGTATTGTCATTGTACAATTCCAATTTGCATCAAGGCACTCAAAACCTGACCGTTGATGGCCACGGCTTCTCCATTTGTCCTCACTTGGGTTCGGCCGGAACGGCCTTCACAAGGGAAATTGTGATCAAAATCGTTCGTGAAATGAAGATCGAAAACTCAAAGTGTTTCGACTGGAAATGGTCCGAGTACCTGATCAATCAGGGTATCAGATTAATCAGCAGCCAAACTAGTTACATTCAACACATCGGCATACAGGGACAAAATGCAAATGGCCTAGATCTTTTCAACTACGGATTGAATTTCATGCCGGGTAACGAGGTCAACACCAAATACCTCATTCAATTTTACGAGGAAGCCCTGACGGGAGGATTGAAGAACTCCCTACAGGCGATGGAAATCATAAAAAACACTAAGGATTACAGGGTTGGAAACTTCGTGTTGAAAATGCCAAGGCTGGTAAAAAGAATTATCCGAAAAATGCTTTGACTGTCTCAATCAATCCATCCCGAATGTAAACCACAGGATGATAACCAAGCTGATCCCTTGCCTTCCGGATGTCGGCACAAGAATGGTAAATGTCACCCTTCCTGAAATCGAGATACCGAACAGAAACTTCATCCTTATTTTTCCCGAAAATTTCTATCAAATTCTCAATCAACGCATTCAAGGAAGTAGACTGATTTAGCGCAACATTAAAAACATCATAGTCATTTGAAATATCGACGGTTGCCGCTAACAGATTGGCCTGAATGACGTTTTCAATATAACAGAAATCCCTCGAGGCGGTTCCATCACCATAAACTTCGATCACTTCACCTCTTTTGATCAGCTCAATCCACTTGGGGATCACGGCCGCGTACTGTCCGTTGGGATCCTGTCTCGGACCGAAAACATTGAAATATCGGAGTCCGATGATTTTAAGACCATAAGTGCGGGAAAAGACTTCACCATAGAGCTCATTCGCTTTTTTAGTCATTGCATAAGGTGAAAGCAACTTCCCGACATGACTTTCAACCTTTTGAAGGGTTTGGTCATCACCGTAAACAGAACTGGAGGATGCAAAAACAATTTTCTTAAGTTTTTTGCTTTTGGTAGCCGCAACCAAAAGATTGCAAAACCCATCCACATTGGACTGATGACTAACCAATGGTTCCTTGATTGAACGGGGGACGCTTCCAATGGCCGCCTGATGCAATACATAATTTGCTCCTGAAACGAGCGATTCCATCAGGGAGTAGTCGCAAATATCACCCTGATGAAACTGAAACCCTGAAATCTGTTCGGCACTCAATCGTGACTTGATATCATCCAGGTTTGACTGTCTTCCCGTAGAAAAGTTATCAATACCGATCACTCTCTGGTTTAAACGAAGGAGACGCTCTGTCAAATGTGAGCCGATAAAGCCGGCGCAACCGGTGACCAACCAAACATGCGGCTCTTTTTCTAACTTCAACTCCAAATCAGGATAATTTTTGTTCATCATAGCGTCCAATAATTGCCAGCACTCAATATAGGATCCTTGGAAAAAAGACCCTTGAGATCGAAAAAACAGCCGTTTTCAACAAGATATTTACGAATGTCTTTGGAGATGCGGCTTTTCAAAGCCGAATGAGACACTGCCAAAACCAAGGCATCCGCCTGACTCAACTCATCCGAATCAACAAGACGGATTCCATATTCGTGCATGACCTCATCGGGGTTAGCCAACGGGTCGGCAACAAATACATCAATTCCATACTCTTTCAACTCTCGGATCAAATCGACGACCTTGGAATTACGGATGTCTGAGACATCTTCCTTAAATGTAATGCCAAGTACATTGACTCTGAATTTCGATTTGCCTGATTTCTGATTCAGAAGCTTCTTAACGATGGAATTGGCGATATATTTTCCCATTCCGTCATTGATTTTTCTTCCTGCAAGAATCACTTCCGGATGATACCCCAGTTGAGTCGCCTTGTGAGTTAGATAGTACGGGTCAACACCGATGCAATGTCCGCCTACAAGACCGGGTTTGAAAGGTAAAAAATTCCACTTTGTTCCCGCCGCCTCAAGTACTTCGTAAGTTGAAATATCCATCAGATCGAAAATCCTAGATAGCTCATTGATCAAGGCAATATTCAGGTCACGCTGTGTATTCTCGATCACTTTCGCCGCTTCGGCAACTTTAATGGAAGAAGCCTTGTAAACCCCCGCAGGAATAATGGAATCGTAAACTTTTGCAACCACTTCTAGTGTTTGGG
>CAZZLF010000070.1:0-8145 GCA_964654965.1 uncultured Bdellovibrio sp. | reverse complement strand
GAAGATTGGGATGATCCAGGACTTCTTCCATAAAGCTTTCTTCGTTTTGCAATACAAAGCTCCATTCCGCACCAATCATGATGATGATCCAAGATACGTAGATAAAAAAAGACACCAAAGGAATTACCGCCGCTTTACCGTAAGCAGTTTGAGTTCCTACTCTGAAATAAAATGACAGTGCAAAATTCGAAATAAAAAACAAGATACTGCTGAAGATCGCACCTCTTACCGCATTTCTACTTTTCACTTCGACATTTGGAAAATATCGAAATAAAAAAAACAAACTCCCAAAGAGTAAAAGTGCCGGAACACCCTTGTCGACGAACAATCCCAATTTGACTCCTCCAAATTTTTCAACCAGGCCAGGAAGAGATAAGGCAGTAAAAATTGAAAATGGAAAAATGACCATGGTAAGGATAAAATTTCGAAAACGATCCAGCCAGGAACGATTTTCTCGAGCAGACCAGATCCGGTTCATCAGGTCTTCGAGGTTAAGATAAACCTTTCCAATGATTCCTATTAATACAAATACAGCGAAGAATCCGATGGTAGATCCTTTTTTTGTGATTTTCTGCAAATATTCATCTTTAAACTGAAGAATGAACTGAATGAGGTTTTTTCTATGTTCCGTGGGAATCGGCTCCAAAACATTTTGAAGAAGTTGCTGGAAACTTTCTTGGATAGGCGCCCATTGCGAAACGGCACTGACGGCGAGGAACAATCCAGCAATAATGGGCAGTATAGAAAACAACGTAAAATAAGAAAGGGATTCAGCACGGATGGTGACATCATCCCTGATGATCTCGTGATAGAGATACCAAAGTCTTTTTTTGAACTGATCGACTATTGTTACTTTTTTATTTTGCTTTCTAACTTTTAAGGCAATTTTTGAAAGCTTCTTTTCTTTTATCGACAAGCTGACTCCAGAGTAAGTTTGACATCGGCTGATTGAAGTTCATCAACGTTTTCGGCAATTCCCCTCAACACTTCCTTCAAATTATTATTTTTTGATTTTTGGCAACGTCTCGCGACAGACTCTAGCGTGTCTGAAAAATCCTGCGCAGCAAATCGATCAATATCATCGGTTTGCCAGTCCACCTCATCTCTGGGGGGCTGAATGTTTCTCATTAATGATGAAAATCGTTTCAACTCCTCAATCTGAAAACCTGCATTGGATAATGCCGTAAACCAAATGCGAACGTTATTTCGGTGATTTCTTCCTGGCTTACACGTGTTTTTCCAAAGCTCTTCTCGTATCGAAAATTCTCTCGACCAATATGAATCTGAACCCTGGATGGTTTCGATACATTCCCGGTCACGAATATACCAACTTCTGCTTAGATCGCCGGCCGTATCCTGTATGAATGCAAATTTTAAATCTTCAAAATAGTCCGCCGCTATTTTTTCACAAACAGATTCGGAATCATCCGGTTGTTCACCAGGATTACGATACTCATTAAAATATTCACCTTTGGGATACTTTTGGTCTTGAAAACATTTTTTTGACCAATCTTCCAAACTAACTCCCCCTCTTTTTTTACCAAACCAGGTTTTAAATCTAACTGAGCTGGGGAGATCAATGAGGGTGCTGGTTTTGGTCGACAGCAAACAATCTTTTTTAATTCTAATTTCCATTAACCAATCATAAGAAGCGTCCCCGAAACGGTCCGCATCCTCAGCATACTCGGTTCCATAAAGTCCACGACGGTACCTTTTCAGCTTGAAACGGGTTTCGTTTCCCATAATGAACTGGTTCCAATCTGAGTAAGGGATGGTCCCCTCAGCCACATTTTTCAATAAAATCGACCTTTTACCGTAGTGAAAGAGTTTTTCTCGGGGAACCCTGGTTTCGTCATGAACCCCTTGAGCAATCAAACTTTGCTCACATGCAAGTTCAGGGGAATGCGATGATGGCAATCGATCCACCACAAATTCCGGGTTGCTATGACCCATAAAAAGTAGAAAAACTAGAAGCCTCATCCCTCATTTTATCGGCTAATCAGCCGTAATTCTTGAGTTGTCAGCCCGATGACGCCATGTTACATAGCAGCCATGGAAGTCTTAAAAGTCAGTTATCTGTCCCCCAATGCTGCTGAACGTTTTTGCCAATCCTTAAAAAATACCGGTTTTGCCGTGATCACTGATCACCCTATTCCCATGGAACTTGTAAACCGTGTTTACAGTCAATGGGCTGAGTTTTACAAAAGTGATGAAAAATTCAGGTTTAAATTTGATCCAGCAACACAATCTGGATACTTCCCTTTTCGGTCTGAAAACGCGAAAGACAACCTGATCAAGGACCTAAAGGAGTTTTTTCACGTTTATCCAAGATCTGAACTTCCTGCCTCAGTTGCCCAAGACACCTGGGACCTCTATCAACGACTGGTCAAACTGGGATCAGAACTTTTGGAATGGGTTCAAATCGGTTCTCCCGATGAAGCCAAAAATAATTACTCGATGCCTCTTTCTGAAATGATTACTGATTCTTCTGAAAATCTTTTGAGAATCATTCATTACCCACCGATTGAAAGAATTGAAGAAGAGGGAGCAATTCGCGCAGCAGCTCATGAAGACATCAATTTGATCACTTTGCTTTGCTCAGCAACAGCAGCAGGACTTGAAGTTAAAGATGTAAATGGAAAATGGCATACGGTACCGTGTGATCCAGGCAGCATTGCCATCAATGCCGGTGACATGCTCCAGATGGCTTCCAAGGGATTTTATAAATCGACCACTCACCGGGTCGTGAATCCAACTGGTCCAGAGTCTAAATTACCTCGTTATTCCATGCCTCTTTTTCTTCATCCAAGACCGGAAGTTATTCTCAGCGAAGGAATGACTGCTAAAGAATACCTAAGAAAGCGACTTACTGAGATCGGATTGATGTAATTTCTGAAGATCCTCGATTACTTCCTTCATGGGTAATCCGACGACGTTGGTGTAGCTACCGGAAATTTTTTCAATCAACACCATCCCGTAACCTTGTGCCGCATACGCACCAGCTTTATCCATGCTTTCTCCACGAGAAAGATAATACTTCAGTTCATCTTTACTGAGTTTTCTCATGGTGACCTGAGTCTTGACGATTTTAGAAATTTTTTTGATTACCTTTCCACGAGAAACCTGAACCAAGGAATATCCCGTTAAAACCTGATGGGTTTTTCCCTGAATTTCAGAAAGCATTTTCAATGCATCTTTTTCATTTGTAGGTTTTCCAAGAATTTTTCCTTTTGGACTTACAACGGTGGTATCAGCAGCAATTACTATGGTTGTATCGGCATGACCAACAAGACTGTTTCCCACAGCGATCGCTTTTTCAAGAGAAAGTCTTTGGACCATTTTTGCAGGAGTCTCTTTTTTTTTCGGAGTTTCATCTACATCTGAAACCTTGATTTCAAACTGAATTCCTGCCCAATTTAACAATTCTTTTCTTCTCGGGGATCCCGATGCAAGTATGATTTTCATTTTATGATCTTTCAATTTTATAAAATCGGAATATTTCACGAGCTTGGTCTAATTTTAAAAATATCGGAACAAACATCACCAGAGTGTCAGATCCGATGGAAGAACTGATTCCCACTTCCAGTAGCTTTTCCACTTTGAACTTCTCGCGATCAATTTTACCTTGTGACTTAAATACAAACCTCATCATTCCATCCATGAATGAAAAGCCCAGGTCAAAACGTGCTGGAAACAAATCGGCTATCACTTCCAGATAAGTTTTTTTGAGCCTCAGCACCCATTCTGCCGATACTCCCTTTTCCAGCAATAAACTTTTAATCAAATCATAACTCTGGTCTTTGGTGCTTTGATCAAAAGATTTTTTTTCTCCCGTGCTGATTTCTAAAATTGAAAGAAAAGAATTTTCATACACACGCGCAGAACCTGAAAAATCATAGGGTTTTCTTTCCGAATAAAAAGAGAAATAGGGAGACTGCAAAACTTCGCGATTGAGGGCTAAAAATGTACCTGAAAGGTAGTGAATTAATGGGGTCAATTCCATTGCTAAAGCAACCCCCAGTTTGCTTTGAAGCGCAAATTCAAATTTTCTCATCGAATCCGGCTCTGTAACGTCGACAAAAATTGCTACCAATTGATCATCATTTCTGAATTTTGCAATCTTGACGCACAAGTCGGTTTCATTCTCTGCAAGAACCAAAGATGATTGTTGCATAATGGCAATTTCTGACAAAAAACTTACGTCATGGGAATGGTCTGAAAGTAAAAGAATCTTTTCCGATGGATTTTCCAACACGCCCTTCTCCTATTTGTTATATTCTCACTCAACATGAGAAGGAAAACAACATGAGCAAAACTTCCTCGTCGATTTTTAAACCAGAAGAATTTTATCTTTCCAACGGTATTCCGGTAATCCTTCAACATTTGGAAGGATCCGTCGGAACTTTTCATTGGTGGAACTTGACCGGCAGCACCGATGAGCGGCCAGAAGAAGCGGGTTATGCTCACTTTCTTGAACATATGCTTTTTAAAGATTCTGGCGCAAAAGACACCGGAGTAGCCTCAACCGGAAAACTGGCAAAAGCCATTGAATCACTTGGTGGCGAAGTGAATGCTTACACCACCTTCGACCAAACAGTTTATCATGTCACCTGTTCTGAACAATACTGGGAAAAAACGGTGGAGCAGTTCAGCACCATGGCTCAGCCACAACAATTTCTAAAAGACGATTTCGAACGGGAACGGGAAGTCATTCTTGAAGAGTTACGCCGTGGAGAAGACTCACCTGATCGTCAATTGTATCAAACTCTTTTTTCGCTCACCTACAAGAAGCATCCTTATCATCGTCCAGTAATTGGCTATGTAAAAACTCTCAAAGAAGCCAATGTGAAGAAACTTGAAGCGTTTTATCGTCGTCAATACGTTTCGTCTCAAATGGGGTTGGTATTAGTGGGACCACTTTTGGATTCTTCTGGTGCCAGAAAGAAAAAACTTCTTTCTATCCTTGAAAAGAAACTCGGAAAAATAAAAATTCCTAAAAAGCCAACGCCCAAAAGATTTCGACCTGTTGAATCTTTTTTTTCAAAAGGATTCCGATTCAAATCTAAACACTTTGATATTAATTCTCCTCAATTTGCGGCTTCTTTCCGAATACCCGATCTCAAGCACCCGGACATTCCTCACCTGGAAGTGCTTTCCGGTGTTTTAGGAATGGGAGAATCCTCCCGACTTTATCAAAAACTGTTTTACGACAGATCCTTGGTGAACGATGTCAGTACCAGCGTATACGTTCCAAGAGATCCCGGAATGTTTCTTTTGTCCGCAGAATTAAAAAAGACCGAAGACTTGGTTCAAGTTTGTCAATCCTTCACAGAAGAACGAAATCGCCTGATCCAGGAAAGAGTGAGTAAAAGTGAAATTGAACGAGTCATCACCAATATCGAAAGTGAGAAGCTGTATTCCACTCAGACGGTGGATGGCCTTGCAGGAAGACTTGGATTCCTTAAGTTTTCCCTGGGAGATCTCAATTTTGATCATGAATATATAGAGCATGTAAAATCTGTCACGCCTGAAACACTGAAAAGACTTGCTGAACACTATCTTGAACCAAATCGAATGAGCCTAGCTTTGTTTCAGCCTAAAAGCGAAACTCTGCTTTCTTCTAAAGAGATTGAACCATCCTTCAAGAATCTCGATGCCCCTTCCAAGGCGATCAAAACGAATAAGATTAAAAAGAAAGAACCTTTGGAGCCTGAATTGTTCACCTCTTCAAGCGGACTCAGGGTCGCTTATTTTGAAAAGCCGGGAACACCCGTATTTTCCCTTCATTCTGCTGCCATCGGGGGATCTCGCCTAGAATGCTTGAAGTCGACACCTTTTGGAGGTGTTAGTCACCTTATCTCTCAGACTTGGGCAAAAGGAACCCCACGCTACAATTCAAAAGAATTAAGCAACATCATTGAAAGCAGTGCTGCTTCATTGGATGGATTCAGTGGTCGCAATACCATTGGGCTTCAATCCACAGGTTTGGTTCGGGATTGGGCTAAACTTTCTGATATTTTTCAAGAGGTCCTACTTCAACCGACTTATTCGGATGATGAACTTCAACATTCGAAAAGAGTAACCGAGGATTCCATCAAATCTATTAACGATCACTCATCACAAGTTTGTTCCAAACTTTTCATGGAAAATCTATTTCCGAATCACCCTTACGGAAAGCATCCTCTCGGAACTTTAGAAAACCTTTCAGAAATTAAACGGAGTCATCTTCAGTCCCTTCACCAGGAATGGGTCCAACCTAAAAACATGACCTTAACTTTGGTGGGTGGTGTAAGCCTTGATGATTTTCAAGAGTGGCTTTCAGCTCTCGATCAAAAACTAGGTCAAATGAAAGGTGAAAGCTATAAAGAATTGAAACTCCCGCGTGAATCAAAACTGACTGCTCCTCGTTGGGCGTATGCTAATTTTGGTCGCGAACAAACTCACATCATGGTTGGTGGTCACGGTCTGACCATGTTTGATCGTGATCGATATGCATTGAAAATTCTTCAAAACATCCTTGGAGGGCAAAGCGGTCGCCTCTTCATTGAGCTTCGTGAAAAAAAATCTTTGGCCTACTCCGTTTCTCCCATGTCCATGGAAGGAATCGAAGAAGGTTATGTTGGGACCTATATTGCATGTGCTCCCCATAAAAAAGATGAGGCCATCAACGGCATCAAAACGGTGATGGAAAACCTGGTGAAAAAGGGCCCCACCTCAGAAGAGTTATTAAGAGCAAAAAATTATTATTTAGGTCAGCGCGCGATGGATCTTCAAAGCTCTTGGTCCCTTGCCGGCAGCTTTGGTCTTGAGCTTCTCTATCGCGATCAAGTCATTTTAGAGTCTGAAATCCGCAAGGAAATCAACAGCGTTACCGCCAAAGATGTACAAAAAATAGGCGAAAAACTATTTTTAAACAATCATAATTTAACCGTTGTAGTGTCCTAAGCAAGCTTATAAAATAGAGTTATGAGCGGTTGCGGCCTAAAAATCGAAACCAGCACCGAGTCCTACTTTTTTGAGTTAGTACACGGGGCTGTGAAAAACCAAAATTTTAAAATACAGCCCGAGACGGAATTTTATATCGTCAAGTTGCTGAATCGTTTTGTCTTTAGTGAATCCCTTTATCCCAAAAACAGTGAAGGTACCCTTGAGGATCTCCCCATTGTTTTTCTTTATAAAGAGGCACTCGAGGCTGAAAACTCCCCTGAAAGAAAAAACCTCTTTCAAAATGTAGGAGACATTTCTCTCTATAAAGCCGGGTTTTTTCAGGAAAGCTTGAGCAGGTCCAAAATTGATGTTGATTATTACATTAGTTTGGGTGGAGCAGCTTATTTGAACACGTCTAAAATTGCAGATGAGAAGCAGTTAAAATCTCTTTTTACCGAGCTGTCAGAAAAATTTGACCGCCTGGTTCGCATTCTTTTTGAAGTAAGTGTAAAAACAACTTTTTCAGGAGCAAAAAACGAGACTGAACTGCTGCGCATGTATGACCTATGGTCCAATACAGGAAGCGAACGTGCTGCTCGAGTGCTGAAAAAATCTGGAATCCGAGTTAAATAAAAAAAGCCGAAAACAGTGAATCTTCGGCTTTTAAAATTATTTTTTATTTTTGAATTATCAATAATCAAGGTTGACTTTAACCATACGATCACCTTGTTTGATCTGATTGACAACATCCTGCCCCTCAACCACTTGTCCAAATGCGGTATACTGTCCATCCAGATGAGGATGATTGCCGAGCATGATGAAAAATTGGGAGTCAGCAGAATTTGGATCCATCGCTCTAGCCATGGAAACAGTACCCAGCATGTGTTTGCGCTGGTTAAATTCAGCTTTTAATTTCAATCCAGAACCTCCGGTTCCTGTTCCGGATGGATCTCCACCCTGGATGACAAAACCCGGAACAACTCGGTGAAAAGTCACATCATTGTAAAATCCTTTTTGAATCAATTCAGCAATTCTACGAACAGTTACGGGGGCATCTTTCGTATAAAACCTTTATTTAATGATTCCACGGGTGGTTTGGATGGTAACCATGGCCTTGGATAAACCGCTTTCATCTACAGAAAGGGCTGCTTCAAGATCTTGTGGGGTTGTTGGATTAGCGTTCATTACATTTTCTCCTGAACTTAAAAAGGTATCGTG
>CAZZLF010000069.1:0-8196 GCA_964654965.1 uncultured Bdellovibrio sp. | reverse complement strand
GAGATAATTTTTAAAGAAACATTTTTATTTTTTGGCATCAACGTGCAGTTGAAAACGGTTTGGGTGCCTTCGGTGCAAAGATGGATCGTTCCGCCACTGACGGCGATATCGCCTTCGCGCATCTTAACCGGAGAACTGAATTCAATTCTGATCGGAATTTCAAGCTTGTTGGTGATGGTACGTTCGGGCGAAGTTAACTTGACGATTTGGTTATCATTGAAAATTAAATTGGAAGTAATTGGTGACGGTTGAGAGCGAATGCTCCCTCTGCACCCCGATAAGGTAAGACCTAAAACCAATAACAATGATACGATTGAACCCCGATTCAATACCACCATACTACTATTATCTGCTCTGCTGGACTGGTTATCAATGTGTCATTGAAGACACATTAAATTCAAATAAACTCATGGAATAGTGGTCTTCAGAATCGGTAAAGTCTTCGCGTTGAGCGCCTGAAACGATCTGATCATTCAATCGAAGTACTTCAGGAACACTTTCTAATCTTAATGACTCGACCATCGAAACGCCCTGGATTTTCAGGGTGTTTTTTTCTTTCAGAAGGGCACAATCAAACTCAAGGCGGGTGTTCGGTTCAGTGGCGTTGATGCTTCCGATGAATTGGCGGTTTAAGATCAGGGCCAAAGACCCTTGAAGCACTCGAGTCTCGGGGACTTCAAGGGAGCAGGTTTTTTTGGCAATTTTACGGTCGCTTGGAACAAACGCCTGCGACAGCAGTGTATTCTGAAGCGCGCGCTCGGCTACGCGGTCGACGCGACCAAGGTAATCGATAAACCCGTTCATCGGTGCGCGGTTGGAATTTCCGAGAACACCGCCCTGATCCACCAAACTTAAAAAACGCTCGGGGTGAATTGAAGCCGCACGAGAAAGTCGAGCGCTGAGGTCATAAGTCGTCAGGTAGTTTTCACTATTACAGGTGAAGAAACTGATGCTCAAAATCGAAGGCGAGAACTCACCAAAAAACGTGGTGGGAAACTGGTTCAAACTTGAATCGATCATCTTGCGATTGTTTTCAAGAGAATGCGTGACGATGATGATGTTCGCAACGTTGGGTGATCTCAACAGATCGTGAAGCGCATTCAGCGATACGCTTGAAACGAGTTCCCAATTGAGTCTGGTTTTCGCTTTTTTGAACTGCGCCTCAATCAACTGGTGCTGAGAGTAAAAAGCTTCGTTCTTGTATTTTGCAAGTTCTGCTTGTTTTTGAAGCATGGTTTGATACCGGAACCCGATCTTTTCTTTCTTTTTCTGGCACGACTCGATCGTGTTCATGCGAAACAACTGTTCATCTTGCCCCATTAAATTTTGCACTTCGGCTTGAAGTGCTTTGAAGCGATCAAATGAACCAGAATCGATCATCTTTTGTACGGTTTCTTCTGGTGGTGACAAAGAAATGATCACGTTTCTGAGCTTTGAAATCGACACCGTCGAGGCACTCACCAGGTTTGTTTCTTCAGTTTTAAGTTTTGAGATTTTCGGGTGAGACAAAGCTCCCGGATTCAAGGTTCCGAGTACGGTCTCACGCAAAGCGGCCGTCACCTCGTTGCTATCGAGATTTTTTCGCTCTGAAGAAAGCCATTCACAATAGTTTTCATCGGTGATTGGGCTATTCCAATTGGACTTTGGTTTCTTAGCACCTGAGCGTAGTTTTGCTCCCTGGCTCTGGCCAACGCTCGCCATCTGATAGAATTCATCTTTGAATTTTTGATAGCGATCGCAAAAAGTGCGGTCCGCCGCAGAAAGCACATCACGAAGATCACAGAATTTTGCGGTGATCGTATCGGTCATCGCGGAAATATAGAGTGGCGCCAAAGCCGGTTGTCCGGAGCTGATCGCTTGAAAACCCCGGTAAAGAAGATAATACGAAATTCCTCTGCTGGTTTTGGGGCCAAGTGCATTGTTCCAAGAAAGTCGCGAAAAATCGTTCTTTTTGCCAGAGATTACGCCTTTGAAAAAACGTATCAAATAACGAAAGGGCAGGGTCACCGACTGTTGGTAAGCATTGGCCGCATGAAAAATGATTTTAGAGGCACCCTTCAGGGCTGATTCAGAACCGGTGCAAAGGTTTTGATAAAACGTATCGAGTTTGCCTTGAGGAGCTTGATCGGATCTAAGCTCCTCAAGCAAACGAAGATGGGTTTTGAGGACTTTTCTTTCCTCTTTTTCAAGGGATTCTTCTTCGAGCGCTTCAGTCGTGGTGTGAATCGACTCATCCAGCGCTTTCACGATCTCTTCGGAAGGGATCCCTTTCAATGAATCGCGAGCTTCTTTTGCAAACTGACAACGAAATTCATAATCGTGCAGTTCAAAGGTGGGAATCTGAGCATGGACGGTATCTGCCGTGATGACCACCATCGTAAACGAGAGGAAGATTGAAGTGAGTTTCAATGAAAGCTTCATTCGGTTCCTCTGTGATGCCGAAATTACAGGCTCAATCCGCGAACCAAGGTGTTCATCTGTTCAGCACTCAAGTCCAAGCTTCGGGTTGAGTTCTTGATTTCTTCTTCAGACAATTTCACATCTTTTACGCCATCAACACTCTGAGTGCTCGACGCTTTTTCAATGATCAATTTGCTCAATTGGTTTAATGCCGGGCCATTCATTCCCTGATCTTCATCGAGGAAGGGGAACGAAGAAGCAAGCGCGGCGCGAATGTCGCCCTGGCGAGTATCGATTTTTTCATCGAGCAAGATGATTCCGCTCGTGATGGAATAAGGGCTGTAAAGACCGCTGGCCAACACAAAGAATGAATAAGCCATGAGCGAACCGCCCACCAAGTAAACGATATAGTCATCGAACTTGTGTTTGTGATTCCAGACGCTTTGTTCAAGTCCAGCGACGATCAAGAAACCGGCATGGGCCTCTGGTTTTGGAGCCGCAAGGCTCAACATGGAAACAACCATCAAACTACAAATAAATTTTTTCATACACACTCCTGAATTTCTAAGCCAATCGCAAAAAAATAGCATTCTGCTTTTTTGTGTTTTGCGAATGATAGCAAAGAGGGGGTGAGATGGCAAGGAGTATTTAAATAAAATTTATATAAAATTAAGGTAGGCAGGCCCATCCTAATTCGCTTAAAAAAGAGCGATTCCTGGTTATTTGAGAAGAGCGTGCTTTGTCCTCGTAATACTTGAGAAACATTTTACCACTATATCGCGTGATCTCGTATTTTCCGATTTCTCTAAGGCAATAAGCGGGATCTTTTCTCATCCGTTCGTTCATGAACATGGTTCTGAAATAGGCAAGAAGGGGAACGGGCGTCGGCTGGTTGAGATAGTCATAGTCCAGAATCATATTTCCAGCTTTGATGATCACATGATGATACCAGTTGTTTTTAGTGTCCAGAGGGCTTTCGGAACGACATTGAAAACCTGTTACAAATCCAATATTTCCAATTCCTCGGTTCACGATTTCGATAGCCTCTGCCTGTGAAATATCAAGCCCTTTTTGCCGAGCCTGTTGAAAATACCTGACCACATTGAAAGTGCACTGATTTTCAACATATATCGAAGAATTATGGAAAGTGCTTGAAAACAACTGTTCCCAAGGGCCGGTGTTTTGGCCGTAAGCAGTAGCAGTGAGCGGTAATACCCCTACTATAATCAGTTTGAAAAAATGTTTCATGAAGGCGTGAATACCAGATCTTAAAACATTATTCAATAAAAATAGTTTAAAAATCAAAAAGTCATCTCGTGGCTGATTGAGGAATGAAACTCCACGAGTTTTTCAATCGGTTTTCGAATGATGATCCCGGTTTTAAGTCCTTCTTGCGCAAAAGTTGCGCGAAGCTCTTCTTGAAGAAGGTCAGCGATCGACCCCACGAGATTCACTTCGAGTTCCCGCCAGTTCCGGTATTTTTTCAAATGGCGGTTGGCGTACTCGCGAAAAGACTGCCGAATCAGGTCTTTCACAAAAGGATGCGCGCGATTTCGAATCGCAAACTGGGCAAAAGAAGCAATATGCACATTCTGACCTTCGCCATAAATACGGTGAATGATTGCGTCCTTTCCTTCAGGGTAGTCCTGATGAAAAGCCGTTTCTAAGTCAGCCGGCAACTCGCGATAATAAAAAGCCTGAAGCACGAGTTTTCCCAAATGGACTCCGCCGCCTTCATCGCCCAACACATGAGCCAGCGCCGTCACATTATCAATCACTTCGTTTCCATCATAGAGACAGGAATTGGAACCAGTGCCGAGAATTCCAGCAATTCCCGGTTTTTTTCCACAGGTCGCCCGGGCCGCACCGAGTAGGTCGTGATGCACTTCGATTTTGGCATTCTTGAATACGCGTTTTAGTCCCGATGCCATTTTGGAACAGTAAAATTCATCGGGGCACCCGGCTCCGTAAAAAAAGACTTCCTGAATTGAGTTCACCGGAACCACGGACGTGAATTCTTTTTGGCTCAATACCTCTTCGACTTTTTCAGGCCCGTGAAAATAAGGATTCAACCCCATGGTATGAGTGTAGATCACTTGACCTGATTCATTCACCAACGCCCAGTCTGCCTTGGTGGATCCGCTATCGACGATGAGTTTCATGATTGTGATTCCTTGTTTTTTTCAAAGCGGTTGGCAAAAATAAAAATATAGAAATAGCACACGAGCGGAATCAGGTAAGAGATTCTCAGGCCGGCAAAATCAGCAGTCACTCCTTGCAGTAACGGAATCAGCGCTCCACCCACGATGCAAGTGCACAGTAACCCCGAAGCGTACGGTGTGTCTTTACCCATTCCAGAAACACTCATGGAAAAAATAGTGGGAAATTGAATCGAGTTGAAAAGTCCGATCAAGATGATGGCCCACATCGAAATTCCGGGGCGATAGAGTCCCGCACCGACCGCAATCAAAATCAAAATCGCGAAGAGCGAAAACTTTAAAACCTTAGCCGGTTTGAAACGAGCCGTGAGGTAACTGCCCAGGAATCGACCGACCATTGCGCCTCCCCAGTAATAAGCGACAAAACGCCCGGCTTTTTCCTTGTCAAATCCAGCCACATTTTCATCACCCATCCAGGAAACAAGAAAGCTACCAATCGAGACTTCTGCACCGACATAGAAAAAAATCGCAAGCATGCCCAGAACCAGATGCGGATTTTCTCGCATCGTTCTCAGATAGTGTGAAATCGATTGAGAAAACGATTCATCGGCTTCAGGAATTTCTTGATTCGAGTATTCACTCAGCGACGGCAGCGGAATGCGCGAAAATACAATCGAGACCAAAACCAGTGCCAAAGTCAAAATGAAATACGGAGTGGTGATCGCTTTTACCTGATCATCAGAAGCCAAAATCAAAACACTGCCCACGAGCGGTGCAAGGGTGGTTCCAAGCGAATTGAATGCTTGAACCAGATTCAAACGAAAGGCTGCTTTTTCAGGCGCCCCGAGAAGCGTGACATAGGGATTCACCGCCACCTGAAGCAGGGTGATTCCAGACGCAAGAATGAAAAGAGAAATTAAAAAAATCGTGTACGACCCTGAAATCGCGGCAGGAATAAAACCGAGAGTACCAAGCGCCGCTGTTGCCAAACCCGCGACGATTCCAAACCGATAACCTTTTTTCAAAGTGATGCGGCCGGAAGGAATCGACATGAAAAAATAAGCCGAAAAAAAACAGACTTGAACCAGCATTGCTTGCGCGTAATTCAGGGTGAACAGGTTTTTTAAGTGAGGAATCAAAATGTCATTCAAACAGGTGATGAATCCGAAAAGAAAAAAGAGGGCAGTGACAAAGATCAGGGGCTGACGGTGTTTGTTCATAATTTATATAGAGATATTTGCTTTTTTCAAAAGTTGGTTGCGCTTTACGATATTGATCACGCGGCCTTTTTGTTCGATGAGTCCTTCGGCTTCGAAATCAGCCAGAGTGCGAATCACAGTTTCAGTCGTGGTTCCCGCCCATTCTGAAATTTCTTTTCGAGTCCAATTTTTCTCGTGAAAGTTTTCGCGCAAGAAAAGCAGCGCCTCGGCAATGCGTTCAACCGCCGTATTGGAACTCACCCGGTGTAACCGGGTTTCCATCATGCGAAAGTCGTCTGAAAGTTGCTTCAAGAATCGAAACGCGAGATCTGGATTTTTTCGAATGAGTTCAAGAATCGTGGTCTTAGGAATAAAACACAATTCGGTTTGATCAACGGCAATGGCGCTGCTCTTGTATTCGTCTTCGCTGAAAAGCGCGCGGTAACCGATCGTGCTGCCTTTTCCGTAAACTTGCGCGATCTGGGTTTTTCCGTTTTCGTCTTGAACTTCGAGTTTCACCGTTCCTGATAAAATACAAAAAACCCCTGAAGCAGGATTGCCGGCATAAAAAAGATTTTGCCCCGCTTTGTAATGTTGGTGGAATTTTGACTCGTCAATGAAAGCGAGATCTTCACTTTTCAACGAACAAAGTAGACTTTGTCCCCGGGTTCCACATTCACTGCATTTGGTTTTGTCAGTCGGTTTGCTCATAAAGCTCCCAAAACATGATCTAGGTCATAAAGTTCGATATGCAGATCATAACACTTACCCGGTAGGGTTCGCTAGACTGATTCTAGAAAAGGAAAACTGAAGACCATGAATAAAGCCATTCCCACAGTAATGAAATTTATGACCGTAACCCCACACACTATCGGTGCAGAACAGACGATTGACGCCGCACACAAATTGATGAACGAAAATGAAATTCGCCATCTTCCGGTGTTGAAAGGTGGCCAGATCAGCGGTGTCATTAGTGATCGAGATCTCAAGTTGGCCATGTCGATTCGCGGCGTAGAAGCTGCAAAGACGACCGTTGAAGAAATCGCAAGTTCAGAAGTGTTTCTGGTAAAACCCGAGTCCAAATTGGATGAAGTGGCAAAAATCATGGCCGAAAAGAAAATCGGAAGTGTGTTGGTTGTAGATCACCACCGCCTGGTAGGAATCTTCACCACAACCGATGCGTTGAAGGCACTGAATGAATTGCTCCTGTCCCGTCTGACTCACTAAGAGGAAATGGCGATGGAGCCAGCACTGAGCCCCACAGGTAAATTCGCAGTTCTTTGCAAGCATTGCTTGAACCCCGTCCCGAGAGAACACCGGGGGGATTTCTGTTGTAGTGGTTGTGAAACTGTTTTCGACATTCTCAATACTGCGGGGCTTAGTGATTTTTATACCATTCGCGATGAAGGGGTTTGTTTCAGGCCCTCCAGACCCTCACGCATTTCTTTTCGTAATTTCGATTTTCACACCGACTCTCTTCCTGTGAAGTTTTTTCTCGAGGGAGTTCATTGTTCGGCCTGCCTTTGGTTGCTTGAAAAACTTCCGCACGTCATGCCCGCTCAGGTGGAATCTTGTTCCCTGAATCTCAACACCTCGACCTTGTCGGTGAAGCTGAGAAATACATCCGACGTCAATGCCGTCGCTGGAATGATCGATTCTTGGGGATATATTCCTCATTTGCTCGCCAGTGAAGATGAAATCGGGCAAAAAGTTTGCGAAGAAAATCGAAAACGTTTATTGGATCTCGGTATCGCCGGAGCAATCGCCGGTAATGTGATGCTGATGAGTATTCCACTTTATTCCGGAGTGACCGGATCATTCGAGACCCTGTTTGAATGGTTGTCTTTCGGGCTCGCAGTTCCCGCTCTATTTTATTCGGGCCGCGTTTTTTTCAAGAATGTTTATTCCGGATTCAAAAGCAAAACGTTTCCGATCGATGCACCCATCTTGCTCGCCCTCGTGGTTGCGTTTTTTTATTCCACCGATTCCTTGATTCGGGGAACCCACCAACTTTATTTCGACAGTCTGACCGCACTGATCTTTTTGTTGCTCTCGAGTCGCTACTATCTCGCGCGCCTTCGACAGTCTTCTCAAATGAATCTCGGTATTCTCGAATTCTTTCAGTCTGACTTCAAGGGTAAACCCGGCGACCTCGTTTCACTTCAAAGGGGTGAAAAAATTCAGTTCGACGGAATCGTTCGCCAAGGTGAGGGATGGTGTGATCATTCCCAATTCACCGGAGAATCCGAGTCAGTTCGAGTTCAACCCGGAGACTTGGTCTACGCGGGTACCGTGTTCTTGGAGTCAAACGGAGAAATCTGGGTGGAAGTGATCAAGACCGGATCAAACACCCGGTTGGCAAATCTTTTGAAACAAGTGGCCGAAGTGCAATCAAAAAGAACCCAGACAGAGTTGAAAAGTGATGAGTGGGCAAAGCG
>CAZZLF010000068.1:0-8249 GCA_964654965.1 uncultured Bdellovibrio sp. | reverse complement strand
GGGATGAATTTGTTTTTCGATAGCTTCAGCAACCGTTCTGTCAAAAAGGCCATTTAGTAAGGAGAAAGGGATGTTTTTGTATTGTTCCTGTGCCCAGCAGTCATTCATGAAAGCCGCGACACATGCCGGATCCAATTTTTCCCAAAAATCTTGGTTGTGGTGCTGATAGCCCTCAACATTTTCAACGTTCACCTGAGAAATGTTTTGTGAAATGGATTGACCAGAAGCACTCGGCTGGGTAGAAACCATGCCATTTTTTTCAAAAACAGACTTCAGATCATTCGTGAATGTTTGAACTTCTCCCGAAAGTCTTGCTGCCGTTTTGTTGATTCCAAAAACAATCATGAATGAAACCAGGGCTAAACCAAAGATGATACTGAACGCGATCAATGCCAGGGGGATTTTCATTGCAGAAAAAGGCTGTTGGAAGGGTGACCAAATTTCACTGATTGAAGCAGGCAGCTCACCAAATGAAATTTTATCTCCCCGTTTTGAGTTGAAAATAACCATGTTCGTAATGGTGCTGGAGATGATTTCATGAGCTTGGGTAGAAATGCCCGTGGCAAGCCTAACCGAAATCTCAACTTTTTTCACAAAGTGAAGTAATTCATCAATGCCCATTGGGGTCGTGTTACTTTCGCTTTGTTCTTGAGGTGCGATAGAACCCAACATCGGAACCGGTAAATCTGCAGCATTGTTTTCTTGCCCCATTTTGCGAAAATCAATTTCGGCTTTTACTTGAACAGAGAATTTTCCCTTAGGGATGAACTGCTCGATCTGCTTTACAACCTGATCTTGGTAGTACTGCTGAACAGCAGCTTCCTGAATCGGATTCTTTGCGCTATACGCGCTAGGAATCATGCCAATAATCACCAAAGAGAAAATAAAGAAGAGTCTTTTCATGGAATCACCTTTTTCCCTTTCTGGATGCCGGCATTCTGTTGCCGCCACCAATTTTAGACCTGATTCGTTCGAGGGATCCTCTCATGTACATTTTGCTCTCGGGGATTTCATTGATTACAGTTGCGTAAATTGCTTCTGATTTTTTACGATCACCACTGAGTAGTAGCATGTTCGCGTAGGTTAGTTTTACTGAAATGCTGGTTGGAAACTGATTTTGAAGACTTTCTGCATTGACCAGTGCTTCAGTTAGTTTTTTTTCTTGAGCAAGACTTTGAATGTAAGAAATTTTATCGACAATCATTTCTGCAGTTTCAACGCTTTTTCTAGTCATGTCTTCCGGTGTCCAATTGGATAAGGGATGAAGCGTTGCCATGATTGAAAATGTGTTTGGAGCACTTCTGGATATAGGAATATAGGCAGGTGTGAACCCTGGTTTTTCAAGTACCAAGACACGTGGTTCAGCAGTTTCAAACTCATGCAAAACTAATGGAGCTTTGCCCAGGCTGATCTTGTTCATGGGGTCAGTTACTTCGTAAACTTGGGTATCTGGTTCAGATGAAAGAATTTTCAATACTGATGCTTGAGCTTCAGCAATCACTAGAAAACCAAAAAGAAATAGTATTTTTCCCATATTTTCCTAAGTCCTCTTGTTCTCATCGGGTTTTTGAGCCAAAAAACTGAGCTTAATTTTTACTATTTATTTTCAATACTTTAGAATTACAGATGTTTTGCACTTGTTGAATCACATCCTGATCCGATTTTACCTTTCCGGTTTTGTATATTTGCTCTCTTTCCTTCATGACACAGTCCAAATACTGATTTGATAATTCGCTGCGAGGCGCCGTTGGCGGGGGGCTGGGTTTTCCATTGCAGCCCACTAGACTGATCGTCCAAAAGAGAATTACTAGTATTTTCAGCATACGTTTTTGATTATAAGCGATTTATTCAATTCTTAAAGTTGAAAAATTCATTTTGCCGGCAGATTGATGTAGAGCTTCAAGTTATTTTTTTGAAAACCGATAAGAAACCATATGGGCTTTTACAAGCTGTAGTGTCTTTTGAGACACATTACCAGTTTGTTCAGGGGGTTTTAATATTATAGATGGGGTTTTTGGAAAAACCCCCTGGTCTTGAGATTGCGGAATGATAAACCTGAGAACTTTTTTTACTTTTGAAGGGGTGAAGGGTGTTTTGTTGGCAGTGCTATTTTCGGCACTCGCTGCTTGCAGTGGTCCATCTCAGGGCGATCTCAGAGATCTGACTGGAATCAAAAGTCAGCAAAACAATTCCAACACCATCATCGAAAATTCAAGCAATGTGCTTTCGGTCAGTCCAAAGACCCATGATTTTGGAAATGCACTGATCAACTCAGGAACTGTTTCCAAGTCTTTTCAAATTACAAATACTTCTACCCAAACCATCTACCTTGGATTGGTCAGCGGCGAAGATCATAATTTTAACGTAACCGCAAATTCATGTTCCGGCTCAACCTTGATTGAGGGTGCAGCATGCAGTATCACCATCAGTTTTAGTCCGACTATTGGAGGCAGTCTTGCTGCACTCATTACGATTGGATACGACACGACTCCTTCTAGTTCCACTCTTTCCGTGACTATTCCTCTAATCGGGACCGGCATTACCGGGTTGGTCTTTAATGGTATTGATTTGATCGATCACGTCACCACTACCAGCGTGAAGTTGAATTGGACGCCTGCTCAAGGGGCTGCAGGATATCAGATTTTTTCCATTAATAATGGAACACCCAGTTTGATCGCGACCTATGGAGATTCATGCGTGGGAAGTTGTTCTTACACCCTTACGGGTTTGGCGCCCAACACTTCTTATACTTATCGGGTACGGATGGTTGATTCCAGCGGTCTTTCGGATTCGAATGTGAGCGACAAACAGGCTACGACAAAGATTCCAGGAACATTTGCCAATGTTTTGAATATATCAACCAGTGAAAATACAATGGGCGAGTCTGGGTTACTCAATTGCCAAGATTCTTATGGAAGTATTCCAAGTTATTCAATTCTGTCGCAATCCGATGTGAGTGCGAATTGCGTTATTTCTTCAGGAAAAGTTCAGTGTACTCCTGCTTATAAAAATGGCCATGTTTCTTGGACCTCTGATGTGACGCTTTCTTGTTCATTGAATGGCAGCGTTTTTGAAAAATCGTTTCAAGTTGTGGTGTCCGATACGAATCAGATTCCTGTATTGGTGTTGAATCCTTCTGAAGATCAATCTGTCATTGTGAATACAGAAACAGCAGCGTTCACAGCTAATCGTAGTTCCGACCCGGATGGAGATACGATTACCTATTCCTGTAGTTATAGTTCACCAGCAGATGCTCCTGGAAAAAATTGTAACCTTCTGCCATCTCTATCATTCTCTTTTGATTCTACAACAGGTGCATTGAGTTGGAGCCCTAGCACTGCGGCTGCTCAAAATGGATCATCAACCGATTATCAAATTAGCATTACGGGCACTGATGCAGGTCACGCCTCTTCCACTGCAACTGTGAAAATCACCGCTGTTCCAGGTTTTGCTCTTGCTTTGGGTGACGTTACAACAACAAAAATTCGTCTCAATTGGCCAAGTGTGAACAACGCCAGTGCGTATCTCGTTTACCAAGATGGAAATTCAATTCCGCTTTCTGCAGTAACAAGTTCTAGTTGTGTCGGAGGCTTTTGCCAGTATGCCGTTGAGTCGCTGAATGCCGACACTTCTTATTCATTCCAAATTACAGCTGTAAGTTTGAGCGGAAGCAACACCAATTCAAATATTGTTAACGCTAGGACGGATGCTCTCGGTTCTTTTGCGTCTTTGAGCCCATTGGCTGTTTTGGAAGGTTCGAGTAATCAAACGGCAAGTCTAGTTTGTTCTGATTCAGAATCCAGTGCGGCTATCTATTCGATCATCAGTTCAATTGATACCGATACCAACTGTCAACTCACTGCGACCTCGGGTTCGACTGCTAAAATTTCCTGTTCTCCGGGTTATCGCGTGGGTCACAGTGCATGGACTCCGAATCCAACGGTGACGGTTCAGTGTGCGATGAACGATTCAACGTACCAGGAAACGCTCACTCTGAATGTTTCAGACAAAAATCGTGCTCCATTCTTGGCTGCAGTCATCGGTCAGACGGTGGATGCAGGAACTGCCATCACTTCGATTGATCCACATGATTTCTTCACCAATGAAGACCGCGATGTAGATGAAGATTCACTCTCTTACAGCTGTAGTTTTTCCGGAGGTGGCTTTGTAAGCGGAACAGCTTGCTCATCTCTTCCTTCTGATTCCGTCTCTTTTAACGCAGACTCGGGTGAACTTTCCTGGACCCCTTCCTTGACTGCGGCAGTAAATGGGCAAAACACTAGTTATCAAATTTCGATCACTGCAAGTGATCAGCAGTCAACCCCGCTTACTTCGGTTGTTACAACTGCAATTTTAGTAAAACCAGTTTATGCAACCTTGTCATTCAATGGTTTGGATTTGATCGACAATATAACCACCACCAGTGTTCGTTTGAATTGGACACCTGCTGTGGGGGGTAAGAGCTATCAGATATTCTCTGTATCGAATGGAACACCAAGTTTGATTGGTACAACAGACACGGCTTGCACCACCAGTTGTTCATATACGGTAGCAGGACTCACTTCGAATTCTTCTTATACTTTCCGGGTGCGTGCTGTGGATTCCAATGGTCGAGCAGATGTTAATACCAATGATAAAGTAACGACTACCAATATTCTTGGTTCATTTACAAATATTCAAAACATTTCAACGAGTGAAAATGTGATGGGTGAGACAGGTGTCCTGAGTTGTTTAGATACTTATGGAAATACCCCATCCTACACGATTCTATCCCAATCGGATACTGCATCTTCATGTGTGATTGTATCTGGAAAAGTTCAGTGTACCCCTTCTTTTAAGAATGGCCATACACCATGGACTTCAGACGTAACCGTTTCTTGTGCGCTGAATGGTAGTGTTTTTCAACGCTCTTTCCAAATTCAGGTCTCCGATACCAACCAGGTGCCTTCAGTCGCATTGACACCGTCAACGAATCAATTTGTGATAGTTGGGGCTGGAACTGCGGTTTTCAATGCTGGCAATAGTTCAGACCCCGATGGTGATTCCATTATTTACTCTTGTAGCTTTAGTTCACCAATTCACAATATCGGAACCGATTGTACCAACCTTCCTGCTAGCGGATTTTCGTTTGATTCCGCTACTGGTTCATTTAGTTGGAGCCCGAGTCTTGCGGCAGCCCAAAATGGGGCATCGACAGAATATAACATTCGCATTACTGGAACGGATTCCGTTGGGGCTTCTTCATTTGCTAGTTTAAAAGTTACAGCAGTTCCTTCGTTTGGATTATCTTTGGGAGCGGTTACTTCAACCAAAATTCATCTCAGTTGGCCAAATGTCAGCAACGTGAGTGTATATCTTGTTTATCGAGACGATAATGCGATTCCTGTAGCTGGGGTCACCAGTTCCAGTTGTGGAGGATCTCTTTGCCAATATGTTGCTGACTCATTGACTCCGAATACTCTATATTCTTTCCAGGTCAAGGCAGTAAGATTAACCGAAAGTAATTCAAATTCCAATTCAGTCAGTGCAACGACTGATGCTTTGGGCACTTTTAGCCCAATCAATGCCCTTGCGATTTCAGAAGGGTCCAGCGCTCAAACTGCAAATCTTTCTTGTTCCGATTCCAAATCCAGTGTGGCGACTTATTCGATCGTCAGTTCAAGTGATGCCGATGCCAACTGTCAGCTCACAGCGACTACGGGTTCGAACGCTAAAATTGCGTGTTCACCGGCTTATCGCATGGGTCATGGTGCTTGGACACCAAATCCAACGGTGACCGTACAGTGCGCGATGAATGATTCGACTTATTCAAAAGTTCTCACCTTGAACGTATCTGATACTAATCGTGCTCCGGTCTTGAATTCGCTCGCTGGTCAGTCTGTCGATGCCGGTTCTGCGATTACAGAGATTGATCCTCAAGATTTTTTCACCAGAGAAGATAAAGACATTGATTTAGATGAATTGACTTATAGTTGTAGTTTCACCGGTGGCGTTACTTCCACTGCAACTTCTTGTTCTTCTCTTCCATCTGATTCTGTCACGTTTGATAATGGCACGGGAGTGTTGAATTGGACTCCTTCTTATGCTGCTGCTGTTGGAAATCAAAATACTCCATACCAAATCTCGATTACTGCCAGCGATCAACAAGCAAGTCCATTAACGGCAGTAGCAACAGCCACTATTGTGGTTCGTTCTGCATTTCCAGTGTTGAATCAACTTTCAAATCGTCTCTATCCCTCTAACCATGTGGTTCAGGGCACGAATCTGAGTTTTGATGTTAATAATATCGCAGCAAGTACTCCGGGTAATGACACCGGAATGAGCTATTCATGTGTTTTTGATACGGCTGCTGATGGAGCGGTTTCAGCAGGTGCAAATTGTTCCACACTTCCAGGTTTTGATTCTTTTTCTTCTAGCACTGGAATCTTGGCTTGGACTCCAAGTGGTTCTGCTAGCGGGCAGTATGAAATTAAGTTTACAGGAACCAACGCGGCTGGAAGTGCCAATTCCATTGTGGTTGTTGATGTTCGGTTGAGTTTCTTAGGGCTTCAATCCATTGATCAAATTACGAACAATAGCATGCAACTGAATTGGAACTCCAATGCTGCTGCTTCAGGTGGCTATAATATTTATGCAGTGACCGGCGTTTCTAATAATCTCGTGTTCAAACAAAATGTGCCAGGTGCAGCTTCTTCCAGTGTGGTGATCACTGGTTTGGATAGCGCAACATCTTACCGTTGGCTGGTCCGCTCGGTGGATGCTTCCGGAAATTTGGATGGTAACACCAAGATTGTTTCTGCAAACACATCTGGTTCTGTGTTCATGTCGATTGACGCTCTAACGACAAAAGAAAATGTAAATGTTCAGTCAACTGCGTTGAGTTGTAGTGATATTGCCGGAAACACCCCTTTATATACGATTGTTTCGCAGTCCGATTCCGACGGAAATTGTTCCATCACTAGCGGAAAGCTCAGTTGTACACCAGCTTATAAAGTAAACCACAGCGTCTGGACTTCGACATTATCCATTCGATGCGCAATTGGTGGCGTGAATTTAAACCAAAGTGTTGTTCTCACAGTATCAGACTCAAACCGAGCTCCTGTTTTAATTTCCATCCCATCTCAAACGATCACAGCTGGGGCTTCCATCACAACGATTAATGCCAATGACAGTAATAGCTCAGGAGATATCGATATTGATGAAGATGAGCTGGGATACACATGTACTTTTTCAGGCGGGGGCTTCAGTGCTGGCAGTACATGCGGTCTTTTACCGGGAACAGTTAATTTTAATACCAGTACGGGTTCATTGAGTTGGACGACTACGGGGGCAGCTGCTGTAAATAATCAGGCCACGGTTTATTCGATTGTCATTGTCGCTAGTGACCAGCGACCTGCGCCTGATTTGGCTTTAACTGATCAAAAATCTTTTGATGTAACGGTTAATCCTGGAGTTCCAGTTTTAACTCCACTTTTAAGTCGATTGTTTCCAGTGAACCCAGCAACCCGTGGCTCAAATGTCACATTCGATGTGAATAACGTCGCATCAGGTGGAAGCGGAAGTGACCAAGGAATGGTTTATAGTTGCTTTTTCGACACGACCGTCGATGGTTCAGTCGCTTCGACACAACTTTGTAGCACATTGCCTGGATTCATCAGCTTTACTCCTACTACCGGAGTTCTTTCTTGGACTCCGAACAATACTGCAATCGGGCAATACGAAATTAAGTTTTCTGGAACTAACGCATCTGGTACCGGATCCAGCATTGCAGTAGTCGATGTTCGTCTAAGTTTTCTTGGAATCACTAGCGTCAGTAATGTTCAGCAGACTTCAGTTGATTTAGGCTGGACAGCGGTAACAGGCGCGACGGGATATTACATCTACATGGTTGATCCAACGAGTGGTGGATTGACGATGATCAAAAATATTAATGATGGATCTGCAGCAGGAACTACTATTGCTGGTTTAAATGCGAGTACATCTTATACCTTCCGGGTTCGCGCATATGATTCACTTGGAAACACTGATCCCAATGTGACAAATCAGGCTGTCATCACAGCCTCTGACGGAGACCAGCCAACGATTGCCATCGTTTCATCAATCACACCCGATGGTCCTTATACCAGCGGATCCAATATCGATATCACGGTCACTTTCAGTGAAAATGTTTATGTCAATACTTCTCAAGGCATACCAAGTCTATCGTTGAATACGACTCCAACCACGCGTTCTGCCACTTACTTGTCAGG
>CAZZLF010000067.1:0-8257 GCA_964654965.1 uncultured Bdellovibrio sp. | reverse complement strand
AACAATTGACCTTCTCCGCCTACATTGAAGAGTCCAGCTCGAATCGGAATCGAAACTGCAAGACCGGTCATCAGAAGTGGAGCTGTATAAAACAAGGTCATGCCAAAGTCGTAACCGGATCCGAAACTACTTTGAAAAAGAATTTTCAAAACTTTCCAGGGGGATTCTCCGGCAAAATGGCAAACGATCAGTCCCAATCCCAACCCAAGGAGAACACCGGCCACTGATTTCAGACTGGTCTGTAAAATCCGTTTCATGCGCCCCCCATCACTTTTCCAATCGCCCAAGGATCAAAATCCTTTCGAGCAAATTCTCCGTGAACTCGGCCATCAAAGAAAACCACCATTCGATCACAAAGATCGATCAATTCATCCAGTTCCGAAGAAAACAAAATCACTGATCTTCCTAAATTCCGTTCCATCATGATCGCATCATGAATTTTTTCAATCGCACCGACATCCACTCCACGCGTTGGATGGGCAATCAATAAAATGGAAGGCTGAGGATCAAGCAGTCGAGCCATCACCAGTTTTTGTTGGTTTCCGCCACTCATTCTTCCTGTCCAGACTGTCGTAAAAGGAGGACGAATATCGAAAGCTTGGATGTTTTTTTCTACCGATGCGCGAACATGATCCCGTTTGATCATTTTTCCAAGAATACCCCACTGAGTGTAGCGAGGGTCTTGCTGCTGTCCGAGAAGAAAATTTTCGGTCATATCCTGCTGACGAAGCAGGGCCTCTGAAAGCCGATCCTCTGGAACGAGACCCACTCCCATTTTTCTCAGCTGCAACGGGGTTGCATCACCAACTTCTCGACCATGAATAAAATAATCCATTTTTCCTGGAAAATATTTCATTCCATAAGCAACCGGATTCGAAAGAGCTCTTAAAAATTCAGTCTGACCATTACCCTGGACTCCCGCAACACCTAGAATCTCACCGGGACGCAATTCAACCTTTACCTTGTCGGTTGAAAATTGAAGTACGGGTTTAGGCTGAGTTCCCTGGGAAGAAAGAATTTTTCTTGGTCCTTGATAAGTGAATGATACCTTTCGGCCCACCATCATTTCTGCCAGTTCGTCCTCATTGGTTTCACGAGTTAATTTCGTGCCTACAACCTCTCCCCGCCTCATCACCGTGACGTGATCCGTGAAGTCTAAAACTTCTTTCAATTTATGGGAGATGAGCAAGATGGTCTTGCCTTCTTCCTTCAGTTTTTTCAGGTTTGTGAAGAGTTCTTTGACTTCCTGAGGAGTGAGCACCGCTGTCGGCTCATCCAGAATGAGCACTTCAGACTTCTGATAAAGAAGCTTGATGATTTCCACCCGTTGCTGCTCACCTACGGAAAGATCACGGATGGGAGTATCCCATTGATCAAATTTCAAGCCGTAATTTTCACAGATTTTCTGAAGCTCAACCTTGGCCCGATTTCGACGAAGCATTCCGAAAAAAAATGCCGGCTCCATGCCCAGAATAATATTATCCAGTACCGTTTCTGATTCAGCCAACATGAAATGCTGATGAACCATTCCGATTCCGAGTCGCATGGCGTGAGTAGGATTTTGGATCCTGACGGATTTACCCTCCACCCGAATCGTGCCTTCATCCGCAGGCTGCACCCCGAAAAGCACTTTCATGGCAGTAGATTTTCCTGCGCCATTTTCACCGATCAAACCATGAATCGAACCCTTGCTAATAGCGAAATTCAGGTTACGGTTGGCGTAAAAATTACCGAAACGCTTGGAGATACCGACAAATTCGATGATCGGATGAGCGTTATTTTCAGTCATTATTTTTTCTTTGAGGTCAGATAATAATCAGGGACCTTGATTTTTCCTGAAATGATTTCAGCCTTGATTGACTCGAGTTTTTTACGATCATCTGCACTGACTAATTTTGCATTGTGTTCATCCATGGCGTAATCAACACCTTTGGATTTGAGCCCAAGACGCACCAGACCCGGAGTGAATTTTCCATCCTTAAGCTGCCTGATGGAATCAAATACGGATTCATCGACCCTTTTCATCATACTCGTAAGAACAAAACCCGGTTTCAACCAGTTTTGATTCGAGTCCACACCGATCGCAAGCTTGTTTTTAGATTGAGCGGCATCAAATACGCCCATGCCTGAATTTCCAGCAGCGACATAGATGACTTCAGCACCTCGTTGAAATTGATCGAGCGCTTGTTCTTTTGCTTTTGGAGGATTATTCCATGCTTCACCGGTCACACCGAGGTAATTGACGATGACCTGAGCTTTCGGATTGATTTTTTTCACGCCCGCTTCATAGCCCATTTGAAATCTGCGAATCAATGGAACATCCATTCCACCGATGAATCCGACTTTTCCGCCCGGAGCATGCAACGCTGCCAATGCTCCAACCACAAAACTACCTTCATGCTCTTCAAACAGAACTGATTTCACATTTGGTTTTTTTGCGTCTTCATCAATCAATAAAAATTTCTGCCCTGGAAAACGGTCGGCATTTTTTTGAACGGCTTCCAACTGGTGAAATCCAACTGCAACAATCAAATCAAATTTCTTTTCAGCAAATGAGCGCTGCAGAGATTCGTAGGCGCTATTATCGGGAGCTTCAACCGTCTTGGTGAATACCCCGAGCTCCTTCTCTGCTCTTTTCAAACCCAAATAAGCTGATGCGTTGAAAGATTTGTCATCTTTTCCCGACCTTTCCAAAACCAGACCGACTTTGAGTTCAGCTTGCGCCAAACACGGAGCCAGAAAAGATAAAAGCGCCAGGAAGAGGTATGAAGATTGCAGCGGTTTAAATTTCATATGCTTTATTTTTACCATTTCACCCGTTATCCTATAAACATGAAAATGCTTCTTGCACTGCTGTTTTTCTCACAAACGTGTTTCGCGAACGAACTCGACAAAAAAGTGACAGTGACCGGTCATTGCTTGGTCGAAACCACACCGGATCGCGGCTCAATCAACTTTGTGATCACGCATGTCGATCCGAGTGCAAAGACAGCCATTCTCAAGTCAACCTTGCTTTATGAAAAACTTCGAGATGAACTCAAAAAATCCAACGTAAAAAATCTTGAACTTTCTTCTACCGAATACAATGTGTTTGAACGCAAGGAGTGGGAAAACAACAAAAGCGTCAGCAAGGGTTTCGAATGTCGTTATGGTTTGAAAGCATCCACCACTGCCATTTCTTCACTGGGTGATTTGATTGCCATCGCAGCAAGACTGGGCGTAACCGAAACGCATTCGCTTCACATTGAACTTTCGGAAGAAAAATCAATGGAGGAAAAAAAGAAGTGCCTCGACATCGCTGCCAGAAACGCACGAGACAAAGCAGACATTCTTGTTAAAAGCCTGGGAGCAAAACTAGGTAAAATCCTCAAGATTGCTGAAATCGATTCTGCGATTCAAAGTCCGCCATCACCGATATACGAAAAGGCCATGGTCAGAGCGACAATGGATGCAACACCCCCTCCGGGAATCGAAGCACAAAAACTCACCATTAACCAAACTGTGGAAGCGACCTTTGCCATTGAATAAATATCTTCGTTCCGAAAGCGGGCAGTCAGTCATTCTCATCTCCATGGTGCTGCTCAGCTTTCTCATGTTTTTTGGCTTTGCCGTGAATACTGCCGTGTTGGTTACCGCCAAGATCAGCGTTCAGTCGGCTGCTGACGCCGCTGCATACGCCGGAGCTTCGACTCAAGCACGACAACTCAACGCCATTTCGTATTTGAACTATGACATGAGAAGACAGTATAAGAAGTTCGTTTACCGATACGATTTTCTTGGAAATATTTCTTCTTACAACTTCCCTCTTGCCGGATATTCCAAAAGTTTTTACACCACCAATGATCCCGGCAGCCAACAGGTCAGAGATCTGAAAGTTCCCGTGGTCTGTGTTCCTCTCAGCGGAAAAACCTCCATTCAGGAAACCTGCCTATTTTTAAACCAGCCCAATACGGTCAATCTGGCAAATGAAATGTTTCCCAATGGTGGAGCAACCCAAATCACCACAGCTGCGCTTCAATATCAGACTCAAATTTTAGACATGATCAAGGGTCGTTGCGAGCAAAACAGCGGCGTGAATCTTTTTACGGTGATGATGTGGCTCTTTCGCGGTGATCCTGATCCGAACTCGATGTCTGCCATGTTGAACACGATGGTAACCGGACTTCCCTCCAGCGATCAGGCCACTGTTCTGGGAACAATGAATAATCTTTTGCGAGGACTCGGACTCTATCCTCGCAATGTCATCACTCACATGCGGATCAAAACTCTTCAAAACTTTCTGAATGTTCCGGCTCAAAAAGATTTGGATGAAGATAAAATCGAATCTTTTGAAAATTCCCAATCTGCAGAAAAGTATGAGCGAACGATCCTGGCTTTCAAATCTGCTTTGAGTAACCTGAACAATGAAGTCATGAAGCATTCGGAAGTGACTATGCAGGAACTGCAAAATGACCGACAGATCTCCCTGTTGCCAATCACTCCCTCTTTCAACGTATATGTGCAATACATGCTCGGTGGGCAAAATCTGAATGGAGCCACTTATTGCAACAGCGACATCATCCCCATTTCAGCAAACTATGCCTTAGTCGGGGTTAAACCCGATTATTTCAACGTTCACTATGCGGTTCGAGTAAAGGCAAAAGCAAAGTTACTTTTCTTGCCGATCGCAGATGGCCTGGAGCTCGAAGCCTTTGCTGCAGCAAAACCATTTGGAAGTCGAATCGGCCCATCCCTCTCAGAAAATGAATTTGTCACCTCGATCAAACCAGTGACCCCACCGATTTATCTTCAAGAATTGAATGACTGTGCGGGCTCGCCTTCGTTTTGTAACGTCCCGAACCTTCAGGTAAGCGGTTCAAACTATTTTCTTTCTCCGGCATACTTGAAAACCCTGAGCGATCTCAGTTTTGTAACCAATGGTTCCGGAAGGTCCTTTCAGTTTCCCGGCGCACTTGCTCAAGCCATGGCTCCTCATCCCTCAGAAGTTGGTCTTTACAACATCCTTCCTCCTCCCCCTGCCGAAGGAGCGAACGGGCTGAAGCGGTACAAAGATTTTGAATACATCCACTACGCACAAGAAGCTGATCCGCACCGTTCCAATGTTTATCGGTTTTATGCTCCCGTTTTTGAAAATGGTCAGGCTGATATTACTAAAATTGTGGATGAAGCCCTGGAAACCGTGTTTCCCAGAGTCGCCACCCAGAATAACGCGTTCGGACTCGATCCCATTGCCATTCGTGATAATTTATCTGGAAAAATGCTGGAATATATCAGGGACAAGATGGCTCAAGGAGGGAGTGCAACCGAGAATGGGGAAACCCAGACATTTGCCGCTATTGATCTTCCGATGGCACCACCGCCTCCCACAACGGCTAATGCTCCTGTGAATGGTCCCCTTCCACCCAGTGATCAAGGTTTTTGGCTGACTCAGGATCAGGAAACAAATAGCTCTTGGGGACCCGATCGATTTGCCGGTGGAAGCTCTGGAGTCAGACCTCGCTTTGGATTTTCGGTAAAATTTGTTGCCATGCAACAATTGATCTCCAAAGGAACCGCACCCAGTGAAGATGACATGGAAAACGTCACCCACTAAATTGCTTGCCAAAGAGAAAGAATTTTCGCTATTTTTTCATAATCCATTTTAATTTTTGACCATTTCTTAAAAGGAGAAATCACCATGGCGAAAAAGAAAAAAGCAGCGAAGAAAGCAGCTCCCAAGAAAAAAACAGCGGTAAAAAAAGCAGCCCCTAAGAAGAAGGCAGCAGCAAAAAAATCCGCTCCCAAAAAAGCAGCGAAAAAAGTTGTTAAGAAAGTTGCTAAAAAAGCGGCTCCCAAAAAAGCAGCGAAAAAAGTAGCTCCGAAGAAAACCGTAAAAAAAGTTGCCAAGAAAGCGGCAGTAAAAAAAGCAGCTCCAAAAAAACTGGCAGCACCAACAGTGGTTGCTTCCGCTAAAGAGAAAAACAAAAACGTTGCGACCGCAGCCGTAGCCGCGATTGCTGGCGCAGGTCTAGGCGCAGCTCTTGCCAATAACACCGAAGAGAAAGATCAGTTTTCTGCTCATGACGAATTTGCTGAAGACGAAGACTTTGGGATGCAAGAAACTTTGATTGACGACGAAGAAGAACTTCGTGAACCGAGCGAAGAAGAGGAAGAAGATGAATACTTCACTCGCGCCTTCGATGATGAAGAAGAGTTCGACGAAGAAGAGCTTGATGAAGATAGCGATCTTGACGATGACTATTCCGATGAAGACTCTGAAGAATCTGATGAAGATGAAGATCTTCTGATGAACGATGATGATGACTTCTCTGACGAAGACGAAGAGTAATCCAACCTAAATTCTGAACAAGGGGGCTCATGATCAACATTCGAGATGCGATCCATGGTGCCATTGAGATTGAGCGGCATGAGCTCCCAGTTCTAGATTCCTATTTCTTTCAACGTTTACGCGAAATCAAACAAACCGGCTTTGCTGAACACTCCTTTCCAGGCGCCACCCATACCCGCTACATTCACAGCCTGGGAGCCACTCACACCATCACCCAGATTTTTCAGTCCATATTTTCACCGACGAAACTCAAATTACATCCAGATGCTTACAAACGCTTTCGAGCGCTGGCACGCTTTTCAGCAATGCTTCACGATATCGGCCATGGCCCACTCTCTCATACCACTGAGTTTGCGATGCCCGAGGTATCCAAGTTAAAAATTCCGGGTCAAAAACGTTCGAATCGAAAAGCATCTCATGAGGACTACACACTCAAGATCCTTCTGGATTCTCCATTAACCCCGATCCTCGAAAAAGCCTGTTCAGGATTCGACTTTACCCCCCTTCATATTGCAGCGGCGATCGAATCGCACATCGAAGTAAATGATGACTTTTTTCTAGAAAAAGTAGATGGCGTAACCATTGATTTTCGTCCGATCCTCCACCAGTTGATTTCAAGTGAACTCGACGCTGATCGCATGGACTATCTTCGCAGGGACAGTTATCAGTGCGGAGTCAATTATGGCGTTTTCGAATACGACTGGATTCTCTCCAACCTCACCTTTCATATCCACGAACAAGATTCCAAATGCTATCTGGCGCTCGGACATCGCGGACTTTATTCATTTGAAGACTTTTTATTGTCCCGCTACCACATGTTCCTGATGGTTTATCTTCACCATAAAACGGTGGTTTTCGACGAGATGCTATCCAACTTTCTCAATGCTCCGAACTGCGACTACTTGTTGCCTTCCGATATCGAGCAATACGCTCATTGCACCGATGCGCACCTGTATTCCCATTTGACCCAATCCAATAATCCATGGGCAAAACGCATTGTGGAAAAACGTCCTTATCGCATGCTTTTGGAAACGCACAGCGGAATTCCGAATACCGACAAAGCCCGTGATCAGCAGGAGAGACTTTTCAAGAAGTTGAAACATGACCTTGAAGAGCGAAACATCCACTACATTGCCAATACTTCAGTCAGTGAACTTTCTAAATATTTCGGAAAATTTCATCATCCGATTTACGTTCGCTATGACAATCTGTTTTCAGAACCGAGCTTTATTCCACTTCAAAAATGCACGAGTCTTTTCACGCAATATCCGAATACGCGCTCCATCTCACGCATTTATGTCGATGAAAAAGACTATCTTTTAATCAGAAAAGATGGAAAAGGCTCGCCCCTTGAGTTTGAGTGAATCAAACCCTGCGCATTTACCCTGAGATCGATTTTCAGAAAATCCATGTCCTTTGAATCAAGTGAGATTCCCTTTTTTAAAAAATAAGCATTCACCCAACTCACGATTTCTCCAAAAACCGCATCCTCAGTCATCGAAGAATCGGATTTGATCTTGTTGGCTAGTTGGATGGAATATTTCAAATAATCGATCAATTGCATTCCGGCAATCGTGATCTCGGCACCAATGAGAAATCCATAATGAGTCAGACCCACTCGATTTAAATTTTGAGACATGATCCATTCGATACTGGCGATTGCCGCTTCTCCATCAAAGTCTGTGGGACTGGTAGAAGCAATGGCAATTATGCCATGATGTTCATTGATGCGTGGATAGGAAACTCCGAAAGAATCTCCAGAAAACAGTGTTCTTGATTCAGGCTCGATCACTACCAGATGATGGTTTGCATGACCGCGAAGATGTTTGGTTGGCAACTTCACTCCTGCCTGTGTCCAATTGATCTCAGCACCATCTTCAAGAATTACTACGCGCTCCGCCGGGCAGAGAAGAAGGGTTCCATACCATG
>CAZZLF010000066.1:0-8349 GCA_964654965.1 uncultured Bdellovibrio sp. | reverse complement strand
AGTTTTATAGTGAAAATCAAGAAAGTCGACCACGTATCCGAGTCGCACCCGGTCAATGAGATTCCCGATCGCTCCACCCGTGACCAGACCCAAAGCCAAAGATCTCCAACGAGCATTTTGAGGAAGGTCGCGGTACAAAAATCCCAGAATCACCATTGCAATCATGGGTACAGCGAGAAAAAAAGGAATTCTAAAATTCGGATTTGCTGAAGCCAGAAAACCAAATGCTGCTCCAGTATTTCGAACATAGGTCAGGCTAAAAAAATCATGGATCATCGGAATCGATTCACCGTATTCAAATCTTCCCAAAACCAGGATCTTGGTCCACTGGTCCAACAAGATGACCGCTAAAATCGAGATAAAGAAATAGAGGGATTTTTTCATTAAATTTAATTTACCAGGAAGAACCCCAGAGATGAATACCCTCATCAAACTGTTTAGAGAGTTCCTTGTTTTTAGTGGATGTTGAATTGAACTCATCCGGCGTCAAAACCATTGGTTCCAATTTCTTTCCCAATGGATGACGAGAAGTCACCTTCTTGATTTCATCCGGAGTTTCAGACACGACTAATAAATTATAATTACTATCGGTACGGGATTTACCAGAAGCACGGCTACCGTAAAGAACTCCTTTAGTAGACATCGGCTCGATCATTTGTTTCAAACCTTCCAAGTCAGAAATCGCGCAAAAAGTCTTCATGAGTTGAATAGCAGGATGATCGTTTTGGAGGCAAACTTCGCGATTATTATTAAGAAAAATGACCAGTCCCAATTCCTGAAGTGATTTCAGAATCTTGGTAATCCCCTCTACTCCGCCCAAGCCTCTTACTCCTTTTAACTTGGAAGAAAGCACTCTGGGGGTAAAAGCAGTCGTCGGTTCTGTCATGAGGAAGCGAAGGAGCTTCTGCTCAGGGGTTACGAAAAAAATAGTATCCAAACTTAACTGAGGCTTATTTGTTCTGGCCATAGAGCAACAAACCCTACCAGAAAACAGATCATTTTTCCAGATTTTAGTGGTTTTCAGAATACTCCAACAAATGCATCCTCTTGAAATTTTATGGTTTTTTTATTTACCCCCTGACACCCTGAAACTGTTCGCCGGTGCGGAATGACACTGTTTTATTATATTTATAAAATTTAAAAAAATTACTCCATTTTTCCTTTTGTTTTCAATGACTTAATAAAACATCTCTTTGGGGCCATTTGTTAAATCCCTGGCACAAGTCTCGCTATTTAGATCAGTGTCAGGGATTTAGGAAGAATTCCTGACACCAGTAAAACCAGACCTACGGAGCGGGTCTAACGCGGACAACGGCAATCAGGATGAAGCTGATGAACGCATCAATAAAGGAGTCGATATGAATCAAGAAACGATGATGAAATTCAAAAAACTATTTGAAGAACAGAAATCCGGTTTGATCTACTCCTATCAAATCCTAAACGATGAATTCATCCTCAAAAGCGATGAGCTTTCCGATGAATCCGACTTCACCAGCGCCGTTCTCGAGCAAGGTATGAAAATGCGCTTACGCAATCGCGAAGCACTATTTCTAAAAAAGATCGATGAGGCACTACTTAAGATCCAATCTGGAAATTTCGGAATTTGCGAATGCTGCGAGGAAGACATCGAAGTCTCCAGACTTGAAGCTCGCCCAACAGCATCCCTCTGTATTTCCTGTAAAGAATCAGAAGAAATGAACGAAACCCGTTCAGCAGATGGTCGCAAATCTAAAAGCTTGGGTGCCAAAAGCTTTCTTTGCATAGCCTAAACTCCTGGCAAAATCCCCATCCACTAAAACACCCCAAATATTTGCAAGCGTTCCCCCCGATGCATGCAAAAAACAAATCAGGAAGATTTGGTTGTCCGATTTGAGCATGAAGTTCAGATTCGGTTTTCTCAAAGGAATAGAGAAATAATTCGGGAATAAGAAACCCTGCTTTGGGTTCTTAGGATGAGAATCAAAAGCAGGGAATTTGGAAAAAGTTAAAAACAATTCTTAATGGATGTAATGAAAACGTCCGGAGAGCAGCAAAGATGCTGATCGTTTTTCTTCTTCCTCTTTACATGCAATACACAAACTAGCAGTAGGACGGGCCATCAACCTGCGTATTTCAATCTGCTCACCGCAGGACTCACATTCACCGTAAGTACCATCGTCAATTTTTTTCAACGCATGGTTCACTTTTTGAAGAGTGAATTTTTCCCGATTTTTTAATTGCATGTGAATATTTTGTTCAATGTCGGCATTTGCCTGGTCTACTTCGTCTTTGTCTTCCGGATTCACCATGAGTTGTGAATCCATAACTGTGAAATTCATTAAAAGCTGTTCTCTTTGTTCGATAAAAATTTTTTTGAATTTCACCAAATCAGATTTACGCATTCTTTCCCCTAATCCCGTTGTAAAACAGTGTTGTTAATTTCCCCTTAACCCTCTTAAAGCATCAATCACCATTTGGCTAATACTTTCTAGAGTTTCCATGACGCCTTTTCCTTGATTTGAAATTGCTTCAAAATAAGGCCGTTTTGTAGGGTTAAATGTCTTTTCTAATTCTTCGATACTTGCTGCACGAGGTAAATCACGTTTGTTATATTGAAACACTAAAGGCATGCGCGCCACATCATATCCCTGTCTGATGAGTGCAGCTTGAAATTGTTCCCAAGCTTCCAAATTTTCTTCCATGCGATCGCGAGCAGAATCAATCACGAAAACCACTCCATCCACACCTTTTAAAATAAAATCTCGAGACGCTTCGTAAAAAGTTTGTCCGGGAATTGAGTAAATATGAAATCGAGTCTTGTAGCCGCGAACTTCACCTACAGAGAATGGAAGAAAATCAAAAAAAAGAGTCCTTTCATTTTCAGTACTGAGACTGACCAATTTACCGGTTTTGTTGCCGCGGGTGTTTTCATAGATGAATTGAATGTTCGTGGTTTTACCGGATAAACCCGTACCTACGTAGACAATTTTACAGTTTACTTCCTTGGTGACCGAATTGACGAAGCTCATTTATACATTTCCGTGCGGTTCTCGAGCGCCTTCAACAATGTCTGGCGATCCGTGAACTCGATTGTACCACCAAATGGAATTCCGTATGCAACTTGCGAAACTTTGATTCCAATTGGTTTAAGCAGGCGAGAAAGATACATTCCTGTCGCCTCACCCTCTACTGACGGGTTCAACACAAAGATAATCTCATTGACGTCTTTAGCTTTCAAGCGATTCAGCAATTCTTTGATCTTGATGTCGTCAGGACCAACGCCTTCCAGAGGCGAAAGAAGTCCATGTAGTACATGATAAAGTCCGCGATAGGTTCCCGTCTTTTCGATCGGGGTGACATCGCTCGGTCGTTCCACCACACAGATCAGACGATGATCACGATTGGAATCTTCGCAAATCTCACAAAGTTGATTTTCTGAAAAACTATAGCATTCTTCACAATAACGAAGTTTTTGTTTTGCATTGACCAAAGCGGAAGCCAGTGCCTCGGCATAATCGCTACCTTGATCTAGAACAAAGTATGCCATCCGAGTCGCCGATTTCTCGCCAATTCCGGGCAGTTTCGATAATTCAAAAACCAGCTTTGATAGAGGATTCATAGGTCTTTCTCGTTCAACTCAATGTGGATTTCACCGCCAAAAAGCGCCTTAGCTTCTTGAACGATGTGATTGGAAAGAATGCTTTTCATCTTGGCTTCACGAGCCTCACGTTTCAAGCGAATATTTTTTTCAGCCAAACTCTCACCCTGATTTTTTGAAAAAAAGATTTCAACAGCAGTCTTGAAACCGAAGTGGGTTTCGAGCGCCTGTCCAAATTGCTCTCTGAGCCCTTTTTGTTGGAGTTGCTCTGCTTTGACTTGATCCCGCTCCCGGAAGCCAAGCTTTAATGTATCTCCATCTTTTACAGGAATGGTCCATTCCACTACAGATTCCAGAATGATCGCCAACATCGGCTTGGTATCAAAACAAAGCTCGATTAATCCTTCCCAAGTGCGGGGGCTTCGGTCCTGAGAATTGATCTTTTCAACAGGTTGATGGGTTTTTACCTCTGCTCTTTTTTCACCAAAACGAATTCCACCAAAAATTTCTCTTTGCGGAGGCGTCGGTACGGATTGAGATAAAGGCTTTTCAATAGGGATGTCTTTTTTACCACTTATTTCTTCCGATTGCGGCTTGACCGAGTTCAAGGGTGCCGATTGGGTTGGCCTGGGCGCCCCCCTGGAAAGATCTGCATCGTCATCAGCATCTTCATTCACACCGGAGTAACCCATTTCTTCTTCATCCGAACCGATTTGGACTAATCCCTCTGCAAGAGCCGTTTTCACCACGAGAAGATCGAGGATTAATTTAGGTTGGGCCGCTTTTGAAAGCAGCTCGAGCCCGTGATGGAACACTTGAAAAATCATTTCGTTTTCTTCCAGTGTTCTCAAAGATTTTAAAAGACTGATCTGATGAAGCTCGTCTTCATTGAAGTGAGTTTCTGGTCGATCTACTCCTACTTGAATCAAAATGAGCGCGTGAAGCATTTCAATCACCATTTTGGTGAGAACTTTCAGATCCACTCCTTGATTAAATCCTTGCTGCGCAATCAAGAGTGCTCCCTTTGCGTCTCGCGCCAGCACTTTGCTAACTAGAGCAAGAATCAACTCCGTACCGATTAATCCGACACCGTCCCTCACGTCTTGTGCTGTAATCTTCATTCCTGAAAATGAAATCACCTGATCCAAAATGGAAAGCGCATCCCGCATGGATCCTTCCGCCGCTCTGGCAATCAAGTTCAGTGCTGCATCTTCAGCTTCGATTTTTTCAGAGGCAATGACCTCTTTCATTCGTTCGGTGATTTGCGCCACCGTCACGCGTTTGAAATCAAATCGCTGACAGCGTCCGAGGATCGTTTCAGGAATTTTATGAGATTCGGTGGTAGCAAAAATAAAGACTACATGTTCCGGTGGTTCCTCCAAAGTCTTCAAAAGCGCATTGAATGCCGCCGTTGAAAGCATGTGAACCTCATCGATGATATAAATTTTGTATTTTCCAGAGCTTGGAAGAAATTTTGCACCTTCGCGGATTTCGCGGACAGAATCGACGCCGTTATTCGAAGCTCCATCGATCTCCATTACATTCACGCTATTTCCGGCTGCAATCTCGGTACAATCCGGACACTGGTCACAAGAGTACAAAAGTCCATCTCGCTCTATGCGATTTTCGCAACGAAGGGCTTTTGAAAATATGCGGGCAATCGAAGTTTTTCCAATGCCGCGCGAGCCCGAAAACACATATGCCTGATGCGTGCGGTTGAGCTTGATCGCATTCACCAGTGTTTTCACCACGGAAAGCTGGCCGACGATGTCTGAAAACTGCTTTGGACGATACTTACGGGCAAGTACTAAATACGAACTCAATGAATCATTTCTCCCGCTGGAACCGTAGCTGATTCAGCAGGGAAATTCAATTTCCAAATACTCTCCAAGGAAGCGGCGTCCCATCCCTGTTCGATTAATTTTTTCTTCATCATTCCAACAGAAGAAGCACGATTACCGAAACTGAGCCTCCAAAGATCCGCAAAAGTTTTGGAATAAACTTCTGAATCTGAATGATGATCGATTAAATCCCAAAGAAAACCTGTTACCCGCCATTCATTAGTTGGCTTTCCACAAACATCACTTGGAATATTCTCGACTCGAATTGGCGCACGGCGAGGAACCATATATTCAAACGCAGGATCTTCCGCATCCAATTGAAAATTCACCCATGCACCGTAAAAAGATGCCCAACCTTCTGAAAGTGCGATCGCATCTTCATAGCAACGGTCAATGTAGTGCTCACCACCTCCAAAAACACCGATTTTACCTTGATGATAAATCGCATGTCCCATTTCATGAGACACGACATCCCACTGATGTCCATAAGTGATGTGCACTCGGGATCCATCAAAGAAATCTCCTCGATCTGGCCAAACAAAATCAATTCTCATTTTCCAAAAATCCGCACCGATTTCTCCCAAAATCTTTTTTTCTGCCTGAGCGGCCACTTGCCAGGCACCAATTACCTCACCTGCTTCTCCAGTTTCATCAAAAATGAATTTTTGAGAAACTCCGCACTTTATTTTGAACACAAGATCGTAAGGGGCATTTCCACTCCCTGGATTCACAATTGCATAACGTGGATTTTCCATAGCGGTGGTAACGAAATATTCTTTATTTGCGCAATCCTGATCGATAATCATTCCATTGGAATCTGACTCATATTTTTGATAAGGCGATGCTGATCCAACATGAAGCTGAGCCTTGAATTGGATTCCACTGACTGGTGTTTCGACACCTTTTACCATTCTGACAAACTGGAGAGATAAACCTTTAGTGGCGCTTCCCGTTTCAACTCGATCTGGAGAAACATATGCATTTTCATTCAGTCTCGGCTGTTCCACTTCTCCAAACTCGTAGAAATATTTTCTGTCGTTAAAGGAGTTCACCTTTTTTTCAATTACTTTTTTCATCGCCTCCAAGGCGTTCACCCGCCCCCCTGTGATGGTTTTATCTTTCAATTCAGCAACCGGAGTGATCGTTTCAGAAAGAATGATTTTAAGATCCTGCGCACTCAACTTTGGGTTTGCCCCAAGCAATAGAGCGGCCACGCCACTCATGTGAGCAGCAGCCATGGAAGTTCCAGACATTTTTCCATAGCTCCCCTTCAGCATCGTGCTGACAATATTTTCACCGGGAGCTGCAAAATCGACCATGGTTTTTCCCCAATTCGAAGTTTTGGAAAGATGATCTCCTTCATCGGTGTTGGCGATGGTAACTACATTTGAAAAACGAAGATTTGCTGGATGATGAGGAATTTGGTCGTTATTCTGCTTGCCATTTCCGGCTGAAACCACAAACAAAACACCTTTGGATTCAGCTTTTCTAACTGCCTCTTCTAAAGCTTTGGAATATCCAATTCCGCCCCAACTTGCGTTAATAACCTTTGCGCCCATGTCGACCGCATAATGAATGGCCGCAATTGCATCTGATCCCCACCCTAAACCTTTTCGCATCCATCGAATTGGCAGGATCTTTACCTTGGGGGCAATTCCAGAAATTCCGATTCCATTGTTCTGAATTGCGCCGATCGTTCCAGCAACATGGGTTCCATGATTAAAATCATCTTGAGCATTGGCTTGTTCTGTAATCGGATCACAATCACGATCATCTTCCTTTGCATTAAAATTCCAGCCCTGTACGTCGTCTATAAAACCATTGTGATCATCATCGAATCCATTTCCGGGAATTTCAGCATGGTTAATGAATAAGTTTTCTTTGAGATCAGGGTGATTCAAATCCACTCCCGTATCGACTACGGCAACAATGATTTCAGAATTTTCAGACCCATTGCTTTGAACCGCTAATTGAGCGGCTTCCAGCACTCCTGATTTTTGCAAAGACCATTGTTCACCCGCTTTTGGATCAACTGTTCCGCGAAAATTGGGTTCTTCCAACTGAATCCAAAGATCCCGCTCCACCCACTCCACTTCAGGATTGGCTAACAAGGGGTGAATATCGCCATTCTCAAGACTCCACTGCCCCGCTCGTTTCACCAGTAATCGTTCGGCATTTGCGTAAGGAATCGAGAGAGTCATGAATAACAAAACAAAGATGGCTGAATTTTTCATGAAAAAATCATATCGATTCTCCGTTAAAAATACACAAAAAACTTAAACTTTACCGATTCAAGAAAACTTAACCCATCTTAACTGCCAAACCCTTCTCAAACGAGTTACGAAAATCAGCAATCAAACGGTAAAAAAAGCACCCCTATGAAAAAAACCAAATTTAATTTTAAACTTCTCACACTTCTAGTGCTGTTTACGCAAAACAGCATTGCCTTTGACTTTTCAATTTTAAGAAATGACAAAGAAGCTGAATCCCACGCCTACTCCAACCGGGAACTGCACCATGCGCTCAAACGAAATGGAGTGCTCGATGAAGCTGCCACCAATAGATTTCATGAAGTTGTCAATTATCTTGAATCCAAAAGGCAACTCTGCGAACTGCCCCTTTTAAAGAGACTGGAAGAAAATTTTCAAAATACGCATGACCTGATGATTCTCTTACGAGATAGGAATTACATTGATGATTTGTTTTTTGAAATCATGGATCACGCTTCGGACTTGTCTGGACGTCTAGATCGGTTTCAGGTCTGGCGTGTAACACCTTGGGAGATTGAACAATCAGAATCTCTGATGAAAAAGACTTCCGTAAGCTTGGTTGATCTGGGCGAACTTTATTCTTTCATAAATGGTTTTTCACTCCGCAACCCCGGTTGCACTTTATCCAGATGGAGCCGACTTGCAACAGATCTAACTCAAC
>CAZZLF010000065.1:0-8356 GCA_964654965.1 uncultured Bdellovibrio sp. | reverse complement strand
GCACGCGAACCCGGAATCGCCAGAGCACTGATTCACGCGACCGATGTGTTTGCAAATCGCAAATGATCAAAAACGGGCTTTGAGATTTCGGTCAATCCAATCAATGTGATCGGGAAGAAAAACCGCATAAGAATGGGGATTCTTTCTTCCATCAAAATCATCCATCGTGGAATGAATTCCGAGAAGATGGTGATTGGATGAATATACCGGTCCACCACTGTCCCCAGAAACCGAGTAGAAGTCGGACGTTTCCAAAACTCCTTTTTCGGGAAGTGAGACAAACAAAGGATCGGTGTAGTTGCGAAGATTTTTTGAATTCCGCATTCCCATCCCGATTCGAAACATTTTGTCACCGAGGTTGAGTGAGAATTTTGAAGGAATTTTTTTTATAGTCTCTGCACTCACGGGAGCTGGTTGATCGAGGAACAAAAGGGCCACATCATTTTTATAGAGAGATTGGGCAGGATGATAATCCGGATGATAAACAATCTGACTACGAGAAACTTTCTGCTTTTTTGAAGAGTGATCTCCTTTTTCGACGTCAAAGACCACCGTCATCGAAACCGCATCTTCGGCGCAGTGAGCGGCCGTCAAAATCGCACGAGGATGAATCAGAACTCCGGAACAGATGGTGTTGCCAATTTTGTGCTCTGGCAGACGCTCCACTCGAATCAGGACGCTATCTTGGTAATGAGACCAGTTGATGGTCTCTGTTTTCATTTGTTCTGCCTGACTCAATGCTTGATTTAGTAAAAGTTGCATCATCAACACCACTATCTGATTTTAAATTTGCTTTTGAACTGAGATCAAGCAGAAATGATCAAACTAAAAGCCAGTGAGATGAAGTTGAGAAATGAAGGTAGAAGGATCTTCAGCAAGTTTTTTTGAGAAATATTGGAAATTTATAGCCTTATCGCTCTGACCTAATCCAAAAAGTGCTCCCAGATATCCGGTATAAATTTTCTGCACCTGAAGTGCATGCTCTTTAGCTGAGAACGGAAGTGGATCCTTCAGGGGCCAGCGATTCGTTTTCATTTTCCGGTCCAACTTGATGAATTCATAAGCCGTGTTGAATAAAAACGCAGCGTGAAATGAAACAGCTTTGTCGAAACCCCTTTTTCTCAATTTCAGGGCGAGAAAAGCAGGGGTGTAAAAGTGATGCGCAAGAGGTGTCATTGTTTTGGCATTCTTTACTTCGGGATAAATCGAATACATAGGAATGCGATTTTGTTTGATGCGGTTTTCGATGAGCGGAATATAGAAGTCCGCAAACTTTCGGGTATTCGAAAGAATAGAAAAACGAAGACCCTCATTTTTTGATTTCAAAGCATGGTCTTCTAAATATTGAAGATATCCGGTGCTCGCAAAATCTTGAAACAGCGTGACCATCTTGTTCAAGGCTTCTTCTTTAAGGCCGTTTGAATCCACCAAGGTTTGCAACCACAGGGAATGCGATTCATTGAAACGATAGGAACGTTCCAATCCATTCAGGTATTGGTCAGTCATCTTGCGAAATGCATCCGTGTCTTTCAAAAATTGTCTTTGAAGAAGATGGGTGAATGCCACCTGCTTCAGCTGCAATGGTTCATCTTGTTCGTTTTTAGCCTGCTCTACTTCAGCTTGAATCAAATCCAGTTCTTCAACGAGTGAACCTGTAGCTGAAATACAATCCGAAACAAACAGAGGATGATGAAGGCTATGATTCACCACACAGCGATAAGAGAGATACGCCTTCAAACACTGAGAGGAATGTGAGTTGCCTGATTCCGAGCAGTATCGCTTGACGTGATCGATCAGCTCAGAAAAAGACGACGTCCCATTCTCGTGCGAGAATGAGACGCCGGTCTTGATGAACATCAATACTGCTAAGATCAGTGTTTTTTTCATCCAGTGTTCCGATTCATTATTCTTCGATCACCGACTCTAGAGTCGGCTTGGAAGAATAGAATGGACAACCTGGTTCAACCTGAAGGGTATATTTTGCCAATGCATCGTCCTTTTTACCCAAGCTATTTGCATTGAGTTTGATCACGGTGTAACCGGCTGCAAGGTTTAAATTCACCGTTTCGGCACCAGCAAGCTGGTTTTCTTTCGAGTTCCAGAATGTTCCGGTTTCACCGTAAAGAGTTACGTTAGCGATGATCTTGCAACGGTTCTTGAACTCAGAGTTTCTGAGCATGTCCTGATAACGTGGGTGAACCAAGACCAACTGACCGTCACGCTTCAAAGATGAACGACTTCTGTCGACCAAATTTTCAGGATTCACTTGAAGGCGTTTGACAGAATTGAAGTATGCGGTAGCCGAAGTATCATAACGATAACCATAGTCAGAATAAATCGCTGTTGAAGTGATGATGTTATAATTGTTGGTTGCTTCCGTCTTGATGGTTTTTCCATCATAGGTCAAACGCAAGGTTTCGGTTTCGCCTGGAAGAAGAGAAAAGTTAGTCGCCTTTATTTTTACCAGGGCGGTCTTCTCACCCAACAATTGGCGGTTGCTGAAAGTGTAAGTTTTTACCGAAGCATTGCAACCATCAGCGAGATACCCTAGGCTACGAATGTTATCTTCTTTAAAACGATAAATCACCTGAGTTGCCCAACCAGTATCGTATCCCTGTCTTGCCAATTCGTTTTCTGCTCTCACGATCAAAGAAGCAAATGCTTTCCAAGAACGGGGTTTTCCTTCCTCAAAATAAGGAACCAAACCTGTTGCCGTTTTCAAGCCTACGCCTTTGATCGAATTCGCCAGGGCTTGAGCTTTTTTATTTTTAGGAAGATTGTAGAAATCATTCCAATCACCTTTGGATCCATCCGCCTGTTGATCTTCACAGTTGTATTGAACCGATGTGATGGTTTCATTCGTGACCAGATAGCGTTTTGCAGAAATTAAAAGATCTTGGGAGCTGTTCAATTTGTTTTGATATGCATCGCTACCATTCAAGACTACTTTTTCAGTGGTTGGTTCGATTTCGTAATATTGTTCTGCAGACGCGCTTGCAGCCTGCAAAACAAGGACTGCCAATAATAATGAAGTGTTTTTCATTTCTCTTTCCTTCTCAATAAAGGGGGGGTTTAAGTTTAGTGAAGATATAGCACGGCGCGGCATTTTAGAGAAGGAGATTTTACATAAAATCAATTTAATATCAGTTAAAACCAATCCCTTTGCATGACAAATGAACGAAATTTAAGGGTAATTAATGGCTAAACGGTCGAGGCAGAAAAGAAGAAATGGTGGCTCGGGGCAGACTTGAACTGCCGACCCCCGCGTTATGAATGCGGTGCTCTAACCAACTGAGCTACCGAGCCGTAAATGGGTGGAATTCCGAGAAATTAACCCAAAGAACCCCCATCCTGCAACCAAAAAAACAAATTATTCGCGGGCTTGATCGATCAGATAATAGACCATTTCAGCCAGGGGCGCGCCAGAATCAATCATTGCCCAAGGCTCATTCAATGGATATCGAAACTCAGTAGAAACCAAATGAGCCTTGAACCAGTCTTTTGGAATTGCTCCATCTCCCTTGAATCTCCAATTCACATTACCCCAGAGCTCAATCCGATTAGGATCAATCGCCGAACCTTCATTGGCCATGAGTGAGCTTCTTGACCACGCTAATTGGTATTTCGCCAACATCCAGATCATGTCCGGCTGTTCTTCTCGCTCGCCTCTACCGCCACGAAATTCTCCGCCCAGAATTTCTCCGCGATCATCTAATTCCAGATCATAGACATAAGAAATTTTTCTCTTCTGAAGATCCTGGGCGGGACTGTCGGTTGTTTTTCCTGTCGGCCAGTCATAATCCAGCACATCGACACTCATCCACACACCCACCAATTGAGTGGCCTTGGGATTACGGTACTTTTGTTTGCCGTCTTGAGCTTGAGTAATCGGCACCACACTTTTATCCAATGAACCGGATTTTCCTGTGATCGGATTGAAATAAGAAACGCGGTATCCATAAACCGGGTGATTATTTACCGACGTTTTATTATCGAGATCCATGATGAATCCTCGTTGATCGATTCCGATTCGATTCAATACCGTTGCATGCCAAAGACCTGCATCAATGTCGCGACACTCTTCCTGAATCGGTGTTCCCGAATAATCAATTTTCGGCTTACGATCACGACAACGATTCCCTTCCCGCTCAATATTCAGCCATTGATTGGTGCGGGCAAAAAGATGCGATGCTAAAGCCTTTAAATCGTCGGGATAAAACGTGATCCACTGGCCGGTTCCACCTCTCACCCGGATCGTTTTCACCGGTCGCGGAACATGTAAGGATGCCGACGTCCAACCGTCACAGATTCCAGTCCAAGAAGTCATTCCAGAACTATTCACCCACAATCCTGAAGTTGGATTTTGCTTATGAGAGTAACGATAATCGATTTCTTGAATGATTCTTTTCGTGAGTGAAAAATCCAGATCACCCATGAGCAGATCATATTTTTCTGAAGGAGAAAGATCTTTCGCAATCTGATCTTCGCTCATGTACAGCGCCTTGGTACGCACTTCTTCGTTACTGTTTTTCCATTCTTTTTTGTTGTGATCAAAATTAGTTAAGAGATCAAACCAGGAACCCAAAACAGGAAAAGTTTTTTGTTGGTACCGGGTTGCGATTCCACCCAAAGCATCGGGCCAGTAACTACTGGTCCAAGGCTGTACCGTAGTTTTGGCTTCATCTAAACCCATCATCTGCAGCGTGAACACATTCATTTCGGCAAATGAACGGTGTAAAAGACGTTCGACATCAGTTCGAATGATTGTATTCGGTTTATTTTCGGCAAAAGCAATTTCAATCGTCAGACCGGAAGTCAAAACAATGAGCGAAATTAAAATGAACCTCAGAACATTAACCATAAAAATTCAGGGGTCTTGTATTACCCCCGAGCGCGGTCATAACCCTCTTTTTGCTATGCGTCAACTAGGATAAAGTTTGGTTTCCCCATGGGGCTAGTGTTTAATAAAGGCATGAAGCACGGACTCTTCTTATTCCTTTTAGTTTCCCTTGGGTTACCTCTTTCTGCCTCAGCTTATGAAATGCAGGGAATGATCAGTTACAACATCAGCCAGCTCGAGTCCAAACCCTCGAATTTTTCAAGCTCTGGCGATGGCATCGGATACACCTTTCTTGGGCGTTTTGATCTGGGCCCGGGACAAGTAGAATCTGGATTCTTGTTCACCCCTACATCGATCGCCACAACCCAGACCACTCACGAAGCGAAATTTACCGGTACTTATTGGATCTTTCCCCTGCTCTACCGTTTTACTTTTTTTCCGCCTTTTTACTCGTTTGGAATCGGTGCTGACTATGCCGTAGTGGGAACCTCAAATCTGATTTTTGATGGCAATCCATTGCCGAGCAATAATATCAATAGCGGTTATTTAAGTCATTTTGGCGCCCAAGCCAGTCTTCAAGCCACTCAAGACCTGGGAGAAAACCTCGGAATCGTGCTGGACCTTCGTTACCGCAAGGGTTTGGGAACCGCGATTAGCGTCTCTGGAGCTGACACCAAATATTCGTTTTTCATCATCGCTCTTGGCATTCAAAAGCACCTAGATTAATCAGTAAAAACCATTTCATTTCCAGTGGTTTTTACTGATTTAGAGATTAATAAATTTTAATTTGACCATTTGCGTTACGATTGGTACGAAAGCGACGATGGTAACGGGGAATCTTCAAAAATTTCGCATCTTCGGAACGATCATCCTCATGATGCTCGGGTCTACTGCGCTTGCTTCTTTTCAGGAAGATCTTCGAACCCAATTTTACCAGTACGCGACGGAATCCAACACCGTCCTGAATTTAAATTCCACGACCACAATTCAAACCGATCGCTTCATTTCGAAGTTCATCGGCTATGTTGAAACCGGCAAGCGCGGAACTTGGAATATCGATGCTGATCCACTTCGTTATGATTTCCGCTACGACGATGAAAAAAATAATTTCATTTGGCTGGGTCGTGAACACCCCTTGAACCTGACGAGGAATGAACCTGTTCAAGTTACGGATGCGATCGGAAATATCTGGGCACAAAATCAAATCAATGCTTTGAATCCCCGAGTGTCAGGGTGGTTCAGCACCGGAATTCACCAGCAATTAAATTCGAATCTGATAGTGCTTGGTGCCTTTTCTCCTTTATTTATTCCAACATTCGGTCCTTCTTTGGGATTCAATGACAGCGGAGACCTTCAGCCCGTTCGTTATGCAAGACTTCCTCCTGCAAATGTGAATACCGGTGGGGTTTTGTTACCCATTCGATATCAGTTGGAATTAGGACAAATCAAAGACCTGATTTTCAGAAATCAATATTTCGGTGGAATCATTTTTAAGAATGATGATCTCTATTTAGAAGCGACCTTTTTTTCCGCTCCCAGACCAAATGCCGTTCCACTCACCCAATCCGCACTCCAGATCACTCCTCAAGTTGTTTATGCAAAAGTTCAGATTGATCCTCAATTCCCACGCGAACACTGGACCACGTATCGCGCGCAACTCTTGAATGTTTCTTTTCAACCCGCGATTGAATATGTCTATGGACTTCACAGCGGCACACCACAACCACATCAACAGTACTTCTCGCTTTCAGGAAGCCTTTCAACAGGCTATCGCCAAAAAGCAACATTGGGATTGCTCACTTCGTTTCAGAAAAATCCAGAAGATCCTGAATTTTCAGATTTACTCGCTTTTGCATCTTTACCGGTTCACTTTACCGATTCACTTTCCTTGAACACCTTGATTCGATCCACTTTATTGAATTCGCGCCAAAGCATTTACACCATGATGGAACTTCAATATGCATTGAGCAAAAGCTTCTGGCTTCTCACTTCTGTTCGAATTCTTGCAGGCCAAAACTACAGCTACTTTGGTGATTGGAGATCTGAAGACTCCTTCACATTGGGAATGAGGGTCATCTTATGAAATTACGCCATCACTCAATTCCCGTTTTACTCCTCATTGGAATATTCCTTCCGGGTTGCTCGTATATCAAAAACATCTGGGGAGAAGCACCCCCACCCAGAAAAACAGTTACTTTAAAATCAGAAGCACTTCCTGATTTCATCGACTTTTTCAACGACAACGACCAAATTGCCGAACAAGCATTGAAAAAATATGAAACCTTTGCACTCGAGTCCTTCGATAAACTAAAGGGCAAGGAAAAAAACCGTCTGAGTGTTGAAGAAATCAAGATCCTGGCAAGAAATGGTCTTGCAGAATTGTCAGACGACCAAAAAACATCTCTCGAAAGAATTGATTCTGCACTTTCCCTGATGGGATTCAAAAACGGAATTACCCGCAAACAAATTGAAGACCTTCTTCATTGGTGTCGCGAAAACCGCATCCAAGCCAAAGCGTTTTATGACACCTTAATCAGAAACAATCCGAAAGAACTCACCTCATCCAGCCTCATCGAGATGCTTCACTTTGCAGGCTCCCTGATCCAACTCGGAGGATCTGACTCTTTAAATCCTGAACAAGTTTCATCATTGATCAAGCCTTGGATTCCATCAAGATATCCTCACGCTACCAAAGCACTCACCAGTGGTATCGACTTGATGATTTCAGTGTTCAGCAGTTTGTGCGGAGATCGCGTAAATGCAAATTCCTGGAACGCGAAACAAAACGGTGAATGTTTGATCGCACTGACGAATCACTTTGAAAGTACGGCACCGATATTTGATCTGATGTTTAATCGCTTGAATCCGATCACCGAAAAATCAATCTTAGCGACTGCAAACGCCACTTTTGTTTATAAAGTTCAGAACTGGATCAAAGATCATCATCATCCGCGTTTTCCGACACAAAAAGTTGCCAACTTTGCAAGTGATCTTGATATCCCCGCTCCGTATAATTTTTTGAAACTGACGGAATGGATTCCAAAACTGAATACAGAATCCACTCCGGAATACCTGAGCCCGGTATTTTTTGTCGATCTTTCAAAAATGATTCAGGAATGGGTCAGCACTCTCCTTAAAGTCACTGCCGATTCCGATCAAGACCCAGTCTGTCGATCTGCAGAATGGAGATCCTGCATTTTCAAGGGCAAGTATGAAACTGCAGACAAACTGTACAATGATGAATATGCAACTCTGATCCGAGAAAAGAATCTCGACTTCATCTTCAAGGTCTCATTCTATGATTCGATCGGCGACTATTTGATCAACGTGTTTGACGCAGATCGCGATGGCATTCTTCAACAGGATATCAAGGATTTAATCACGATTGTGATCCGATTACTCGACAGCAACTCCTTCACGAACAATGTGTTCCTGAGAATTCAGGAAAAACCAATCATGCCCAAAAATACCGATGCGACGATGAATAGCTTTCGTCGTCAAGGTCTTGCTGAAGTT
>CAZZLF010000064.1:0-8361 GCA_964654965.1 uncultured Bdellovibrio sp. | reverse complement strand
TTTGGTCGGAGCTATGTTACCCCTTGCTAGTTCAGCCAATTACTCTCTTAAACTTGAAGATTATCTTGATCAGGTTAAATCCCAATCACCACTGGTCAAATCCAGCAATCTTCAAATTGAAGGCACTCTGGAGGTGTCTTCTGAATCCGCCCTTCCCGTGATGCCCCGATTTACCTTCTTGGGCAGTTACACTGATGATCGCCGCGAAATACCGAGTGCATTTACTCGTGGATCTACGAGCACTTCTGAAACTTACTCTTTTGGTTTTGACCAGCAATTTAAATTTGGAACGGCTGCAAAACTCACCTACTCTCTGAGCACTTCAAAAACGTTCAGCTTTAACTTTGGATCGATCAACAATCCAGTGTTCAATACCTCACAAACCCAACTAGATCTGATCCAGCCGCTTTGGAGAAATAGCCTAGGTGCCGAAACCCGCGCGACCACCAAGGCCACTGAAGCTGCCTCGATGGCCAATCACTATGCTGAAAAATTCAAATTGAAGCAAACTCTCGCCAATGCGGAATCCACCTATTTCCGCCTGGCGATCGCGCGCGAATCGCTCAAACTCCAGGAAGAAGTTCTGGACCGATCCCAGAAAATTCTGGAATGGACGGAAAAACGTGTTCGAAATCAACTTGCAGACAAAGCAGATCTACTTCAGTCGAAAGCCGCTTACCAGGCAAGACAACTTGAAATTGAAACCGCACGAAACGAAGAGCGTTCTTCTCAGTTAGCATTCAACATTCTTCGTGCCCAAGCCTCTGACAAAGTGAGCGAGTCTCTTTCTACGATTGATACCCGTTCTGTTCTTGAAATGAAGGCCCCTACCAAAGCCGATGTCACTGATGACGTCAAGGCCGCCGAAGAAAACGAGAGAGCTGTCGTCGCCAGTAATGAAGTATCCCGTCAAAGAGCTCTTCCGGAACTCGCTCTGACCGGTTCTCTTGCCTACAACGGAGTGAGCGCACTGAAAACTGAATCTTTTAAACGCTCATTCACCACGGATCACCCGATGTACATGGTGGCACTTAAATTTTCGACTTCCCTCGATTTTGGAGATGCTTCCGACGTTCGATCTGGCCGGGTCAAACAACAATTAGCAGCTGAAGCGCTGACTCTTCATACTCGACTCACGAATGAACAGGCTTGGGAAGATCTGGAGAAACGTTTTTCAGAATCCAAAGGTAGATTGAAACTGGCAGATGAATTGGTCAAAGCCCAAAAAGAAAAAATTGATTACGAAAAATACCGTTTCAATTTAGGTCGATCTACAACCTTTCAAGTTTTGACTTACGAACAGGATTACGCTCAGTCTTTACTGGCCCGACTTCGCATTGAACAAGAAATTCTCACCATCCACGCTCAAATGAAAGCATACTCACTATGAATCTTGCAGAACTTTCAATTAAAAGACCAACCTTCATTACCTGCCTGGTTTTGCTGATGCTTGCCGTAGGTGCCTTCAGTATCAAGAAACTCGGTGTAGATCTTTTTCCCGATGTGAATTTTCCCATCATCTTTGTCAGCACGCCCTACAAAGGAGCGGGACCTGCAGAAATTGAAACTCTGGTTTCAAAACCCCTGGAAGACGAACTTTCGACCTTACCGGGAATCAAACGCCTTTCCTCCATCAGTCAGGAAGGTGTGAGTAGCGTCATCGCTGAATTCACTCTCGAAACCGACATCAAATTTGCAGAACAACAAGTTCGAGATCGAGTGGGATCGGCTAAACGGTTACTTCCCAAAGAAATCGATGAACCGGTGATCAAACGACTGGATCCTGCAGATCAACCCATCATGATCCTTTCCTTGACGTCTGAAAAAGGAATGAAAGAATCAGAGATGTTCGACATCGCCGATGATTTGATTCGTCCTAAATTTGAGCAAATCGACCAAGTGGGCTTGGTTTATATTCTCGGCGCACGAAAGAGACAGATCAAAGTCTCCATGGATGCACGTAAATTGAAAGACCGTGAAATTAGCGCCTCATTTGTGAACGCGAAACTTCAATCGGTGGGTGAAAATATCCCTGCGGGTAAACTCGAGGAAGGGGCCAAGGAATCCGTAGTCCGAACCTTGGGTCAATTCAATTCTCTTGATTCCATCGGCAATACAATCATCAGCTTCTTTGGAGGCGAACGCGCACTTCGTTTGAAAGACATCGCTACCATTGAAGACTCGATGGAAGATGAAAAGTCTCGGGTTTTCTCCAATGGTAAAAAATCCCTCTTTATTTTTGTCTTTAAGCAAAGTGGTGCCAACACCATCGCTGTTGCCGATAATGTGATGAAAAAAATGACTGTCATCAACGAACAGCTCAAAAAGGTAAATGGCTCGCCTCAGATCGAACTTCGACGAGACGGATCCTGGCCGGTGAAAGCTAACGTTACCGATGTGAAAGAATCCATTTTTATCGGTATTTTGCTCGCAGTCATCGTAGTTTTCTTTTTTCTCGGAAACGTTCGTTCCACCATCATCACAGCCTTGGCTCTTCCGAACTCCCTTCTGGGAGCATTCATTTTGATGTGGGTTTCGGGATACACGATCAACCTCATGACCCTACTCGCACTTTCCCTTGCGGTCGGTCTTTTGATTGATGATGCGATCGTGGTTCGCGAAAACATCTATCGTCACATCGAAATGGGCAAATCCCCTAAACAAGCCGCATTGGATGGAACCAAAGAGGTTTCTCTCGCGGTCATTGCCACGACTCTGACCGTGATTGCCGTTTTTGGTCCGGTCGCCTTCCTCAAGGGTGTGGTAGGACAGTTTTTCAAGCAGTTCGGATTCGTCGTTTGTTTTGCCATGTTGATCAGTCTTTTTGATGCGCTCACCATCGCCCCGATGCTTTCTGCTTATTTTGCTGGAAAGTCTGCTCATGGAAAAGGTTGGATTGAAAACAAACTCGCTCCGGTTTTGGATGCTTTTGAACGTTTCCAAACATATCTGGAAGACACCTACGAAAACCTTTTGAAGAAAGCCTTGGCAAAACCAGGTAAGGCTCTCGGAATCAGTGTATTGATTTTCTTCCTGAGTATGGCTACTGGTAAGTTTGTTCCAAAAACATTTCTTCCTACTCAGGATAACGGAGAGTTCTCAGTAGAATTTGACCTTCCTCCCGGAACCTCAATTGATGCAACGACTGAACTGGCACATAAAATTGATGACATCATTCGTTCGAATCCAGAAATTGAAGTATCTGCGCTGACGGTTGGAAGCAGAAATGCTGAATCAAACCTCGCCAGCTACTTTGTTCGCTTGGTGCCACGGAAGCAAAGAAAGAAAAATACTTCCGAAGTGAAGGAAGTTCTTCGTGAACAGCTCAAGCCTTTTGCTTACGCTAATCCAAAAGTAAAAGACTATGATGCGGTCGGAGGCGGCCAACGTCCTTTCAACCTGAATTTGGTGGGTAACGATCAAAACCAATTGGAAGAATTCACCATGAAAGTTTTGGATGTCCTCAAGAAAAATCCTGGCCTCAAGGATGTCGACATCAACTTCCGTCCTGGAAAACCCGAAGTTCAACTTGATCTCAAATCAGGTCGCGCACAGGAACTGGGAGTCACCCCGATTACTCTTGGGGCTGAAATGCGAAATCTCATTGAAGGTACCGATGTTGCTAAATTCAGGGAAAATGGACTTGAATACAATATTCGTACACGCTTGCAGGAAAATCAGCGCAACTTGAATGAAAACTTCAATTTGTACCATGTTCCGAACTTAAACAATAACTTGGTAAAACTCTCTGAAGTCTCAACCAAGGCAGAGAAAAGCGGACCTTCAAAAATCAACCGCCAAGATCGCTCCCGTTACATTCAGATCCAAGCGGATATTGCTCCCGGACACGGAATGGGTGATGTGATGAAAGAGATTGATACGATGTTGGCTACGACCATGCCTCTTCCTCAAGGCATGCGTTACGCCTACGTCGGTCAGGCTGAAAACTTTAAAGAACTGGGAGAAAGCATGATCACCGCCGTTATTTTTGGTGTGCTTTTCATTTTCTTGGTTTTGGCATCCTTATATGAATCTTTTGTCACTCCTCTCACCATCATGCTTGCTCTACCACTGGCATTTTGTGGATCCATGGTTGCACTTGCAATCACACGCGAATCACTCAACATCTTTTCGATGATTGGTGTGATCATGTTGTTGGGTGTTGCGGTAAAAAACTCGATCCTATTGGTGGACTACGCCAACCAACTCATTCGTGAAGAAGGAATGGATCGTGTGAGTGCAATGATTCGTGCAGGAAAGACCCGACTGCGTCCGATCCTAATGACCTCTCTTGCCTTGATCGCAGGAACGATACCAATTGCAGTAGGATTAAACGAAGCATCCAAGCAAAGAACATCCATGGGGGTCGCCATCATCGGTGGATTGATCAGCTCCACCCTTCTCACCTTGGTTGTGGTTCCAGCATCCTTCTCATTCATTGACCGTTTCCGGATCTGGTCGAACGCAAAAATAAAGACGGTATTTGGAACGCACTGATCGAGTTTTTTGATTTCTTGAGCCCGGTTCAACCGGGCTTTAAGAAATTTTAAAATAAGATTCGTGTACAAAATATCATGGCCACGCTACGGTGCGCCCATGATTTATTGGATTTTATTATTACTGTTCTTTCGTTCCCCAACTTATGCTCAAACCACCGAACTTCGGGAGGCAACACCAGCTGAAACTGAAGCCATCGCTGACAAGCTGGGGGGAAAAGGAATATCTTCACTTCGCATTAGGGTTCCACGACTGTTTGATATCCATGCTACCGAACAGGACGGAAAACCCTTTTTCCAACAGATTTACATCAGCTGGGGATTCGATCGAGCCGCCCATTCCAATTCTGATCTCGCTTTCACCACCCGGGATGGAAACTTCACCATCCTGAATGCGGTCGCGAAAGACCGCCAAAGTCCGTTCAATTTGAAGCTCTATCTTTTTAGCACTGTCCCCCAATACAACATCGACATCGGGGTGATGTTTAATGAAAAATGGGGAGCTGAAATCAATATCAATCACATGAAGTGGGTATTTGATAATAGTCTTCGCTACACCATCACCGGTAACTATAACCACAATGTGGTACTGTCTGACGGTAGTGTGATTCCTTTCGATGAAGCTAAAGCTCGAGGCGATGCAAGCTGGCTCAAAGCAGAACATTCCGACGGCTATAACTATGAAAGCATCAGTCTAATCCGAAACTTTAATGTTTATCATTCACCCAACAATCGTTTTGCTTATGACATGCGTGTCGGGGCTGGAGTCGGATTCATGATGCCGAAAACCAAAATCAATATTCAACAGGACGCACAGGGAAACTACATCGGCGCAGACAATCAATTTCACATCGCCGGGCCCGGCGCGAATGTGGATCTCAAGGCACGACTCGTCTTTTTCTCAAAATTTTATATTCAAGGTACGGGGCGTGCCAGTATTGCTAAATTAAACGATGTTCTAGTGGATGGCTCGAGCTCACGTCTGGAACAAGTTCAACCCGTGACTTCGATTCAGCTAATCGGACAAATCGGCTATATTCATCGTTTTCAGAAAAATGACAAAAAGGCCGCAAACCCATTCTAATTTGCCTTAAAAGACATTCAACTGATTTCATTGTTCATGCTTTTTTACATATTGTTTGTTTACTTAATTAGTCGGGTATGCTAGCATCTCCTCGCCTTCAAGGGAGTGACTATGAAAAAAACATTTTTTTTGACCATTCTTGCGTTAATGAGCAACCCTGCATTCGCTCAAGATCCATCCACAGACTCGACGACTTACCGAGAAGCAACCACTGAGGAAAAAACTGCAATTTTGGAAAAACTGGGTGAAGAAAAGCTAAACCGATTTGCCCACCAGGCAATTCAATTTCAAACTCACCAGTTGAATCAACTCTTCAATGCAAAACCTTTTTCAATATCGAAAAAAAATCCTCCTGAACAATCCCTTCTCATGAATCGGGATCTGAAGATCCAAAGAGTGATGGTGCCGACTCATTTCGATTTTCAAAAAACGGAAGATGATGGAAAACCACTCTTTCAAGAAATTTATATCGGTTGGGGTTACAATCGAGGGTTTCATTCAAAATCAGATGTTCAGTTCACCACACCCGATGGAACTTTTGTCGTTCATCAAGCTGTTGGTTATGACCGCCCGTCACCTTTTGACCCAAAAATCTATTTCAACCCCACGAAATTCAGCATTCCACAATACAATGTTGAAATCGGAGTAATGTTCAATTCAAAATGGGGAATCGAGCTCAAAGAAGACCACATGAAATGGGTGTTTGATCCGACAATTCCCTACAACATTACCGGTGACTACAATCATCAAGTCATGGTGTCAAATCCAAACCCAGTTGCAGAATGGGATGCAGTTCACGGAGTTCCCTTTAGCGTTGCAGCCAAAAATAAGGATGCAACTTGGATTCAGATGGAACATTCAGACGGCTATAATTATGCAAGTTTAGGCGCTGTCTACAATTTAAACATGCTTAAAAGCAAAGACGAACGGTTCAAACTGGATGCACGTTTTGGTGCAGGTGCCGGACTCATGATTCCTAAAACCAAAGTGATGTTTCACCAAGATCGCCCTTGGAACTGGGAAGGCTTAGATAATAAATTCCACATTGCCGGAGGCGGAGTCCATGCCGAAGCGAAATTACGCTTAACCCTTTTCACGCGGTTCTATGTTCAAGCTGCCACTCGAGGAACACTAATCAAAGTCAAAGATGCTCTTGTTGACGGAACGGAATCCCGTATGGAGCAGATTCAACCCATCACTTCAATTCAATTCATGGGACAAGTGGGATACATCCATCCGATTGGTAAGAAAAAACAGAAAAAATCTAACTAGGCTTTAGATTAGTTTGATGCTTCACGAACCACGACAGAGGCAAGCGCAAGTCCGAAAGCTCCGGTGACAAAACTTGCATTTCCGAGAATCACATTGCGATTGTCACAATTGAAAAACTCGTTCTTTCCCTGTGGACACACACAACGGAACCCTTTTCCGTTGTCATAATTCAGTTCCATCGGAGCACGGGTTGGTTCGTCAGAAAAAACTGCGGGTATATTAAAATCACCGGTCTGAGGAAAACCATATTGATCGCGCAAGATCCGGCGAATCGCTTTTGCAAGTGGATCTTTCTGCGTCTGACCGAGATCCGCGATCTGGATGCGGGTAGGATCCAATTTCCCACCAGATCCGGTGGAAGTAACAACGCGAATTCCTTCTTGAATGCATTTTGCAAGCAAATGACATTTCGGCGTGACACTGTCGATGGCGTCGATGACGAAATCAGGTTTTGAACCATCTTGAAGTTTCACCGCTTCATCAAAAATATCCGAACTCAAACGCGCATTGTAAAACTTTGGAATCGAATGAATTGAAGCTTGAGGATTCACCTTGCGAAGACGCTCCACCATGACATCGGCTTTTTTCTCGCCGACCAAACCCTGAAGGGAATGAATTTGACGATTGAAATTGGTGATACAAATTTCATCAAAATCCACGAGTGTGATTTTTCCCACACCAGAACGAGCAAGCGCTTCAGCCGCAAATGAACCTACTCCACCGATGCCGATCACCATGACATGGGTTCTGAATAATTTTTCCATGGCAGAATCCCCCACCAGGCGTCCCATTCGATCAAAGCGACGATGCAATCGATAGGTTTCCATTTCAGCATCCGTCATGGGCAAAATCGGTTTCTCAATTTGAGAAGGGGTGCCGGCGGACTCGATGGATTCAATGTTTTTTTCAGAGATAGTCATTTCGGCTGAGAATAGCCGATTTTCATGAAATTTTCAGCCATTTTTTGAGCAAGAGCGTCAACAGACAAGCCCATGATTTCAGCTGATTTTTTGTAATGCGGGCGGATATCCCACCCCCCTGGATGCACACCTGAATGAGAATCGGTTTCAAGTAAAAGATGTTCAATGGGTACGGATTTCATCAGTTTTTTCGGTTCATGAAACGATAAATAAGCCCCCAAGCTCAACCATTCGCGGGCTTCTTCTGCGTTACCTGAGAATCGGTGGATGATCAACGGGACAGAAGGCACTTGATCAACCTCACGCACGATCGAAAAAGCCTCAGCATGCGCACTCACGATATGCAGCACTGCTGGCTTTTTGTGTTTTTTTGCTAAATGAAGTTGAGCGCGAAATACATATCGTTGATCTTCAAAACGGGCAGGATCTCTTTTGGATGCATAAAAATCAAGACCGGTTTCCCCTAGCCCCGAAACAAGCGGCAACTCACGATCCAACTGATCCAGAATCATTTCGATTTCTTCACGCGAAAACTTTTCGACCCACCAAGGATGAAGACCAAAATTCAAAATAAGATTTTCTGGAAATT
>CAZZLF010000063.1:0-8366 GCA_964654965.1 uncultured Bdellovibrio sp. | reverse complement strand
GGGTGAATCGCAATCCATTTTAGTGCAGACTTTGAAAAGGTGACCTTGGTTTCCGTTTTGAAAAAATAACGACTCGTCACTGAGCTTGCAGAAGTATCAGAAGAGGGATCTCCCGAATGGATCTGCATGGCAGTCAATAGTTGGGTGGTGATGATATCAGTATGATGAATGTCCTGATCGATCGTGGAATCACGCAACCAGGCTTCACGATAAATCGTCCAAGCATCCAATCCTGAAATTGTGAAATCCTCTCGTACATGATTACCGAACTTGACTGCCGCTGGAATCAAAGTGGTGAGAATCGAGGACATACGTAAAACTTTTTTGGAATAAGTCCAATTGCAAAGGATGTCATGATTTTGATCGATGATTCCATTGATCCAAACAGCGACTCTCTTCACCGGATCTTCTTGAGAAGATAAATTCGGAATTTCTTGGATACTTTCGATCCATTCCACTTTTGAAACCGGAGTTGAGTGTCCACTTCGAACAATGAAATGAAACCGGCTTTCAGGATAAAGTTGCTTGACCGCCCTGACCGCCATGAGGGAGCGAAAGACTTCTTCAATTTCCCCAAGTTGTACAATCAGAATGTCCAAAGACTTTCTAGGCGTGACATCCGCAAGAGCACTCATTCAAAACTCCGCTCATTTTGAGAAGATTGGTCGTTTTCATCATCAGCGATGATTTCAGCAGCCAATTCCTCAATGAGTTTTGAAAAATTTTTTGGTTTTTGATCAAGATCTTCAATGATCTTACCCTGAAGCAGGCGGATATCAGCTACCATGTTCGTCCTCCTTGACGGCAACGGCACCAGATTAAACAGTCTGGATTCTTAAAACGAGGTCTTTAGCTCCTGAGTGATCGGGCTTGATTTGCAAAATCCTTTTTGCAGTGGCCAATGCATTTTCTTTTTTGCCCGTATGGAACTGCAGTCCTGCCAAACTATAGAGAAGGCTTGGGCTCACCGGAGCGACTTCAACATATTGGGAAAGTATTCTTTCTGCAGTTGAGTAACGTTTGATTTCATAAGCGCACTTCACCAAGTGAAAAATAGCAGTGGAGTTACGGATGTTTTTTTCAAGTGATCTTGCGAATGCATCATGGGCTGACTCTTTATCACCTTCAGTGACGCAACAAAGACCTAGTCCAACCCAGGCTTTGTCGTTGGAAGGATTGGCAGCAATTGCATCCTGATAACAACGCTTGGCTTCAGCAACCTGACCTTGTTCCAAATAAAGGGATCCAAGATTGGATTGGGCTTCATCACTTGCAGGACTGTATTCAAGGGCTTTTTTATAAGCACGTTCCGCTTCTGGAATATTTCCAAGTCGTGACTGACAATTGCCAATCATCTTGTAATACTCGCCCTTGTCTTTTGCCGAAAGATCTGTGAGCTGTCTGATCGCTCTTTGGAGTGCCTGCGACGCTTCTTGATCCCGTCCCTGCTGAACAAGCAACTGAGCAAGTAACTGATAGCCTTTTTGATTTGGTGCAAATGCAACCGAGTCCCATGCAAATTGAATAGCCTGCTCAACAAGTCCGTCGCGATCGGCGCAAGCAGCAAGACCTGCATATGCGATTTCGCTCGATTCGCCGGTTTTCAGAATTGCGCGATAAATGTTCCGGGCAAGCTCTGTATCTCCTGATTGGAAAAGGATTTCGGCATTTTCAATCAAGAAAGGAACATCATCTTTTTCAATGCGTGCTGGCTGGTTTTTTACAGTTGTGGTTTCACTGAAGGTTTCTTCAAACTCGGTCACTGTTTCAGTTTGCGACTGGGCTACTGACTCGATGACCGGGCGTGAAACAAGGGATGAAAAAGATGGAGGCTCTTGTTCACTTTGATTTGAAGTTCCGTATTGATGCTGAAAAGGCGGGGGCACAGCTTTTTTAGAATTTTTAGGGCGACGAACCTGCAGCAGATAATATTCGTAACGGAAGTTTTCGTCTTCTTCTCGAAGTTGAATTGCGACCTCTTCCAGAGATGAAACCGAAAAAACATCGATTTCGTCAGAAGCAGAAAAAGATAGTCCTTGTTGTGAAACTTTTTTTTGGAGTTGCTGAGAAATCTTTTCAAACATCATGTTTGTCCCTAGACTTTCTGGTCAAGGCCCTCTCCGGAAGGGGTTTGGCCCTGGCTTTTAAATTTTTTAATTGCCTCTTTTTCCTTGAGGCCCCTTAGGATCTGGGAGCGAATCTCAAATCCTATATGATTAATGTATAAAAAAAGTGACTGATCCGTCAATTGAATCTCTGTCGCCAAGTCAATAATTTGCTGGATAGCTTCCCTAAAGTCCTGTTGCTGCTTCAGTTGATCGAGGTCCTTTTGGGATAGGGAGCCTCGCTCCTCATTGATCTGGCTATCCAAGACCTGAAGCATCTTAAACTTCGATTCCCGCTCTGAAGTCAGATCATCGACCCAATCCAACTTCTGTTCCGGAGTGATGGATGAATACCCGGGATGATCCGGGGACATACGATCACGGTAAGAGTTGAGACACTGAAGGTAGTCTTGAAGAAGCCTTTTTTTCTCTATAAAAAGCGTTAAAAAGCGATTCACGATTAATCCTTATTAGCCTGAAGCTGGGCAATTGCACCTTTCCAACCATCCAGAAGATTCTCTAAAATCTTTCTCGCTTGATCAAACTTGAGGGCATCGTTGTTCAAATTGCCCTGAGTGATCAACTCGATACAGTAAACATAAAGTCGCTCCAGATTTTCAGCGACCTCTCCTCCAATTTTAAAGTCGAGGGTTGCGGATAGCTCATTGATGATATCGTGAGCCTTTCCCACTGCGGTGCCCTTGGTAGAATAGTCATTTTTTTGACAAGAGTCCGCCGCACGCCTGAGGTGGTTGATCGCAGCTTCGTAAAGCATGATCAAAATCTGCTCCTTTGAAGCTGTGGTTACAGAAGTTTTTCGATATGCATTGAGCTTAGACATGATTCACTATCCTCCTAATAATTGCGCGACGGTGTTACCTCCGCCGCCGCCCAGAGTAGCACTTAAATATTGCTGTTGTTTTTGCATTGAACTGATCGCACCCTGCAAACGACTGAATTGATCGGTCAGAGACTGAGTCTTGCGCTCAAGAGCCATCTGTTTTCGCTCAATCGAATCATCGATCTGCTTGATCCTCTGCTGAATGGCGCTTTCACTCGTCGACATGATTCCGACTCTTGGCTGACTGTAACCATCGAGAATCGTCTTCATCTGGAAAGCAAAACCCTTCTCACCAGAGATCACCTGGGAGATCGCTTCATAATCAGTTTCGAGCATTTTTTTAAATCGATCTTCCCGGAAAGTGATGCTTCCTCTTTTATCAAATTCGATGCCAAGCTCACTCATGTGCATGACTTTGAATTTATTTTCATCATCCAGATGGGCAGCAAAACCCTCATGCATGAGATTGCGAATTCTAAACTCAATGTTCTGTAAACTGGTATTCCCTGCAAATGAGGACTTCGTGTCGCTCTTTTCATCTACCTGGTTCTGTTTATTTACCCAATCCAAGACGCCATTCAGACCTTCAACCAGTTTTTTAACTTTGTCGGTCATCTTTTCTTGGTCGGCTTTGATGTTCAAGGTGAATTTTTCACCCGGCTTTGCCTGTTTGACCTGCAAGCTCACGCCTTGCATGAAATCGCCGACTTCATTTCCGGGCAACTCAACTTCAAATCCATCAACAGAGATCAAGCCATTATTCGCATTTTTGGAATCACTGACATAAAAATCTTCACTGCCATCGACGAAATAAAGCTGGGGAAATTTAACCTCGTTTTCAAGACCATCTTTTTTAGCAGTCAACACCAGACGGTAAGGCTTATCTGCGTCTGTTCCATCTTTCATCACGCTGGCTTTCACGACCCCATCTTCGAGAGAATTGATTTTTTGTGCAATTCCATAGAGTGAGGCGTCTTCTTCGGTGACATATACTTCTCGTTCTTCACCATTCTTCAATTGAAGATTGATATAACCAATTCCTAAAACTTTCTTATTGGGATCGCTAAATGCGTTGGACATCATGGAAGAGCGAGACGCCATTTCCTTCACTTCCATTTCCCAACTGCCGACGTTTGCTCTTTCTTTGTCTACCGTAACTGAAACGAGCTTTTCACCGTCTCCAAGCTCAGCCTTCAATTCCCTGAATTTTTTCTGCCCCATGAGTCCATCGACTGTGGACTGAAGCGAGGAAAATTTGCCTTTGAATTCTCCGAACAATTTTAGCTTCGCTTGTTCATTTTCTTTGCGTTTATTGAGCGCATTGATGGGCTGCTTTTCTGCTTCAATGATTGCAGAAAGTGCCTGCTTGAATTGGCCTCCACCCATCGGATCGAATCTTAATCCCACAGCTCGAGATCCTCCTTGACCTCTTCTTTATATTTTTCGCTTTTTTTGGCTTAAATTCCACTAAATTTGCGGCGTTTTACAGAATTTGAGTCAGCAGACCAGTACAAAAATTGACGGTGCACCGGAGGATAGCCCATATTGAAATAATAAGGCTGAAGATCGTCAAGATCATGACAATGTCCCAGAATCACAAACTCGAACCCTTCGGCTTTTTTCTGATCTGCAAATTGACGAAACTGTTTACGAACCGGGGGTACTTCCAAGGGACTTTTAACGAGATCCCGCTCTTTCTGATCGTGAGTTCTGGAAATCGATTCGCCAATTAGCTTCACCACAACCCCGGGAAGATGATGGGCGAGCTGATGAATGAATGATGAGCGAAACAGTTTTCTTAGTGCGAGATAGCCACGATCGCTTTGATCCACGAGATCTCCATGTGCGATGTAAATCTTTCCAAGAATCAATTCGGAATCAAGAATGCTGATCGGTATTCCCGTAAATGCTTTCTTCAAATGAAAATCGTGATTGCCCTGAATATAAAAGAGCGCAACTTTTCTGGAAGAGAGTTTTTGAAGTGTCTCGATAAATCGCGCATGTTTTTTTATAAAAAAACTAGAATTTCCGACAAATAAATCAAAAATATCTCCCGCAAATACGACTGCATCCGTGGGGGAGTCGGGCTCATCCAATGAATCCAAAAATGAACGATATAGCGGTGAATCCGAATGAGAAAGATGAAGGTCGGAAAAAATCCAGATCCGCTGATAAGGAGGGATGGAGCTCATGACTCCATATTACACTTTTCGATCGAGAATTCTTCCGGATTTTGCTCCCGTTTTTGCCGCTTCTCTCAGCTTCAGAAACTCCTCGCCACTGACAGAACGAAGCACTTCGCCACCGTAGCCCTTCAAAATGACTTTTAAACCAGGACCACTTCCCTCTTGGCTGGCCGAAATTCCACAAGAAGCATTGGTCTCATTCGTTGAAAATTCATCGATGGCTTTCTGAATGGTGTCGACCGTAGACTCAAATTCGTTTTGCTGCTCTTCTTTTTCACCCTGGTTTTGTTCATAAGCGTTTCGACCTCCGCCCCCATGCCGTTCGGCACTGGTGCCATGAATGCGGTCAAACATTTGAACCATATTTCCGGATTGCGTGTTGATCTTCATCACCCTAATCCACCTTCATGGTTCTATTCGTCTAAAAACCAGCTCGTCTTTAATTTAAATACAGCAATAATTACAATTATTTAACGCATATCAAAATATTATTTGTATATTACATTAAATTAGTGTAATTAAAACGGCATAGATGAAGGAGCTTTCCATGATTTATCGCCCGACCCCTCTAATTCTGTTGGCCTTGACCACACTCAACACCTCTGTCGCCCATGCAGGTGCATATAACTTCGGAGGAAACTGCCCCTCACAAGGAGCTTGGACGCAGGCAGCTCTTCAACAGACCCAAATCATTTCAGATGCAGTTCGGAAATTAAAAGACAACCCCGCGTGTAAAGGACTGGGTGCCGTCATCACTGATCTTCAAGCTGCAGCCAACACGTTGGGCGTTTCCAAAGATGAAGAAAATCGTCAAACTCGTTTGGAAAGCTTGCCAACCGAGATGAATGCACTTCAAAAAACGCTGACGGATGGCAACAATCTGAATGGACAAGCTTCCAGCATGTTATTGAATCGAACGCTCGAAGCGGCATCACTCAGCAGCAGCATTGGCCAATCCAGTACTTTAGGTGATCTTGCTACCGCGACTTCAACCACCATTGGAGCAGTGAAGTCCGGTGGACTCTCAATGCTTTATCAACGACTGAAGGCACCGACCAAGAAAGGATTGGAACTGGCTACCAAAGTGATGCAGATTCTTCCTCAATATGACGAGTGTCTCATCGGCAAACCGTCTCAAGGTTTGGCGATTATTTCAGGTTCTGTAAAAATCGCGGCCGCACTCAGCGCTTCGGGCGAAGGCGTGGGCGATTCATTGGGGAATGCCATTTCCTCCCTGATGACCATGCTTCAAGAGCGCAAATTCAGCTTGGCTCTTCGCGAGCTGGACGAAACAGAGTTCTGGTTTTCAATGTCTTGCTTAATTGAAAGCTCCACCAAAAACTACTGTGACGCTCAAAACGCACAGGAAATCATGAAGTATTCCCAGGATCAATACAAAGCTTCGATGAACAAGATCAAGCAAGCGGATCGAAGCAGCACCAACTACGACAACCCTCTCGAAGGATATTACTTATTGGTCCGTGAATTACCGATGATCTCTTCTTGGTTACAGAAAGTTCAATTTGGAGTTTCACCAAAACTTGCGGCGGATGCTGGATTTAAAAACAAAATCTGGGATCAGGTAACTGATCTGACCAAGTCTGTGAATTCCCTCACCGGATTCTTCAACGAACAGATGCTTTTCATGCGTGAATTGACCGATGTTAATGCGAAGAGAAACCAATTGATCAACGTTTTGAGTGCGATCATTCAGAAAATGTCTGGAAGCGGTGAAGGCGGGCCAGATGGATCACAATTCTTCTCGACAACCATCAATCAAAATCTTCTTCCATTCTATCTCATCGGAAGAAACTCCATTCCGGATCAGTGTCGAGTTTCTGAAACCCGAATGATGGCAACTCCTTGGGATCAGTACATGCGCCAAGGCGGAGCAGATGGTGATTACATCTCTGATTTCCAGGACCCTGACAAACTTGCTCTTGTGATCGAGTCCCGCATGAATGAAATTATTGCCTCCGCTTCAGCAAAATCGAGTGCATATTTCAGAACTCGACTTGTGGTAGACATGCCGAACTTGGTTTCGCAAACCCTGACCAGTCAATACATGACTATCAGAAAAGCATTCGAGAATGTTTTCAACTATCTCGTTCGATTTGAAAAGAAACTCAACAAAGAAAGTATGGATGTCATTTTGATTCCAAGCGTTCGCCAAACCAAAGTGAAAATCCAGAAGTTCCTCAAATCTTATGATGCCCTCTACAGTCTCGGAAAACAGATGGCAATGTCCAAAACCTCAACTGAGGATTTAACTCTGGACCCAAAAGTGAACGATGCCGCTAAAAAAGTCATCGATACGGTTTACAATGAATTCAACGTTCTATTTCAAAAAGATACGTATTTAACCAACCGCTTAACAACTTTCATTGAAAAGGATTTCGCTCTTAGAATTCGCAGTGGCTTGAACATGACCCCGTACCAACAGGACATCATGATCATCAACCAAAAGAACCTTTTGGAAAAACTGACGGAAGTTCACGGACTAAATCCAACACGTGCCCAACAGGATCTCGCTGCGGCCCAAATGATCAATAAACGTAATATTGAAGCAATCGAATCAGTATTCAGTGATAGCTTTTACCGAATGATTGCCAAAGTGAAAGCAGTTGCAGACGGAAAAGGAGATGCCGGCTTCCAGGCAACCCTGAATAAAAAGCTTCAGAAGCAAAAAAAAGCAATGATCAAAATGACTAAGAGATAATCCATGGATCCAAGCCTGCTCTTAACCCCGTGCCTCCCTGGAGGCTTATTTATCAGATCAGCAAATCCAGATCTTTATTCAGGAACGAAGAACAGTCGTGCGGTAATGGGAAGGGATGACTCATTCGGATCTTTTGCCAGAATGCAGGCAACATTCTGCGCCCAGACCCTGGCTTTCGAAGGTCGTGGAATGTTCTATGACATTTGTCATGGCACCACAGTGAAGAGCTTTTACCTGAACAAACCTGAATTGGATCTTCGCTACAAGGACTACTTACCGACCCAAGACTACTCATCAAAAGTGAGCGCTAGCTCAAAACTTACCGGCAAGGGCATCTGTGCTATGACCGATTTCAGCACCCGGAACATTGTTCAGTGGCTGAAAGATCAAGATCAAGAATTGTATAGCGACGATTCGCTAGAATAAATCCCAGAGAATCTACTGATTTAATTGACCCCCGGACTTTCTGAGTTCGGGGGTTTTTTATTTTTAAAATGAATGTTGACAAATTAAAT
>CAZZLF010000062.1:0-8414 GCA_964654965.1 uncultured Bdellovibrio sp. | reverse complement strand
CCTTACCCCCAATAACCAAAGATTAGAATGGGTGGAGAAGGATGAGCTGGAAAGACTGAGAGGGCGAACTTCAATCGCCAAATAGCTTCTCAAAAGGCCGATGCTTTCAAACCCCTCGCGAGCCGTAGATGAGTCAAAGAAACCGAGGTTAATCAACCCTCCAAACATTGGTCCGAAAGAAGAAAGGGTGTCTATGGTTCCAGAATCGTTTTTCAATCGGAAACCATCATAAACAAATGCGATCGTGGGAACGATGATTTGATTCTTGATGAGTTTCAATTGGTATCGGATTAATGCCCCGTATTTTAGATTTTCATATCGAGAACTGGTAAAAGGGGCTGTTCCAAGATGAATTCCTAATGAAAAAATTCCCAGTTTCTGAAAGGGGATCATTTTTTCTGTATAGAGTTCGTAAATGTTTCCGGTAGCGCTTTTGATTGGAAATGAGCCAATTGCAGCCCTAAAACCAAAAGTCCAACTGGGCGGCATGATCTGAAAGTAGGGAGTATCGGGGTCGTAATCCTCTTGATCCACGATATCCCCCTGAATATCGCTCGCGAGGGAAAGTGAGCCTAGAAAAGCATTAATGGCAAAAATTAAAAAAAATTTTTTCACATTAAAATTGTCTCAAGTTTCGCCAAGGATTGTCAAACCGAACTCTATTGCCAATGGAAAATTCTTCATGCAACATGGAGGTTCGAATGGAAAATATCGATTATAAAAATGTGGGCAGAAACGACCCTTGTCCTTGTGGCAGTGGAAAAAAACTAAAGAAGTGCCACGGAGAATCTGTGGCTTGGCAAGGAAACACTCCTGCTGCAACTGAATCTGAATCCACTACCGACTCCGCAGAAGGCACAGAACAATCCATGCCTAATTTTGATCCTTCCAAAATGGATCTCGAGTGGTTGGCAACTTTCAGTTCTGCGATTCAACGATTACCTAAAGGACAACTCGCACGCCTTCAGGGATTGATGCAAAAAGCAATGGCCGGAAAGAATGTAACCCGTGAACTGGAAGAGTTTCAACGTACGCTTCCACCTTCATTTCAAGAAATGCTGAAAAACTCTCCTCAACTCGACTCCCAACTGGATCAAGCATCCTCTGCATCTCAGGCACCGGGAGAGCTAACAGAAGAGCAAAAAATTAAACTTCAAGAAATTCAAAAAAATAACGAAAAAGCAGGCCTATCTCGGCTCTGGAATCGTTTCCGCAAAAAATAGAAATTATGATTTTCAATACTTGGATTCAACAACACGAAGCAGGACTCAACCCTAAATCCATTCAAGCAGTACTGGATCTTAAAGCGGAAGGGGCAACTGTTCCCTTCATTGCGCGCTACCGGAAGGAACAAACCGGAAATCTCGATGAGGTTAAGATTCAAAAGATCATGGATCTCAAGGAAGAATGGGATGAAATCCTGAATCGTCAGTCCTACATCCTTGGCGAAATTGAAAAACAAGGCAAACTCACCGATGAGCTGAAGCAAAAGCTGAGTACTACTTTTGACAAGAACCAACTGGAAGACCTTTACCTTCCTTACAAGCAAAAAAGAAAAAGCAAGGCAACACTGGCAAAAGAAGCTGGACTGGAGCCATTAGCTGATTGGATCTGGGGAGTTGCTCACGGTACTACCCAGCCCGCTGAAGGCCAGACACTGGAGCTATGGGCCTTTACTTTTAAAAACGAAGAAAAAGGATTCAAAGACGCCGAAAGCGCTATTAACGGTGCTTCCGATATTTTGATCGAGCGCTTGAGCGAGAATCTCGAACTTCGTCAGTTTGTGCGGGATACATATGCTAGCCGTGGTTGCGTGAAAACAACCAAAGCCGATAAAGTAAAACCGAACTCCAAATATACAAATTATTTTGAATACGAAGAAAAGATTTCCTCCTTAGCGGAGCCAAGAAACTCTCATCGTTATCTGGCTTTACGTCGTGGCTGGATCGAAGAAGAGCTTTCCATCAGTTTTGGTGGTGGAAAAACAGATGAGTCTTTTGATTTTGATCTTTTGAACAAATTTAATGGCGAAGTGGGCGCAGGAAAAGACTCTATCGTAAAGACGGTCGTCGAAAAGGCGGCCCGTATTGCTCTCAAAGCTCATGTCATTCCAAGCATTGAAAACGAGTTCCATAAACAGCTGAAAGATGTTGCCGATCAGATGGCAATTCAGGTGTTTTCTGAGAATGTTCGAAAGATCCTTCTTGCTGCCCCTTATGGGCCTAAGCCTGTTCTTGGCGTGGATCCGGGTATTCGTACCGGTTGTAAACTCGCTGTCATTGACGGTTCCGGAAAGTTTCTTGCAGACACGGTGATCAAACTCCAGACAGACCATGAAAAAGAACAAGCAAAAGCGTTTCTTGCGGCTCTTGCGGCAAGTGGCCAGGTTTCTGCGATTGTTATTGGTAACGGAACTGCAGGCCGTGAAACAGAGGCCTTCATTCGACAAGTCTTGAAAGAAATCAGTTCTTCCTTGCCGGTCATCATGGTGAGCGAAGCAGGCGCATCGGTTTACAGTGCATCTTCTGTCGCTCGTGAAGAATTCCCCAATCTTGATGTCACCGTACGTGGAGCGATTTCCATTGCCCGCCGCTTTCAAGATCCTCTTGCCGAGCTCGTGAAGATTGATGCAAAAAGCATCGGTGTTGGCCAGTATCAACACGATGTATCCCAAACGGCTTTGAAGCGCGCCTTGGATTATGTCGTCGATTCTTGCGTAAACTCAGTCGGTGTGAATTTGAATACGGGTTCGATCCATCTTCTTTCTCACGTGTCCGGAATCGGGGAAGGACTGGCTAAATCGATTGTTGAATATCGCGAAAAGAACGGACTTTTCAAATCGCGTGATCAACTCCTCGATGTATCTCGCTTCAGTAAAAAAACTTTTGAACTTGCTGCTGGGTTTTTGAGAATTCCTGAAAGTTCAAACCCTCTAGATAATACCGGAGTACACCCAGAGAAGTACGCCGATTTAGAAGCGATCGCTAAATCCATGAACAAATCGATCACTGACCTGATCGGTACTTCTGGAGTCCGCGAGCTTTTAAAAAACAACGAAGCAAAAGCAAAACTGGGCGAATTCACTTTAAAAGATATTGTTAACGAATTGGAAAAACCGGGTCGTGATCCACGTGACGTTTTTGTTCCAATTCAATTCCGGTCAGACATCAATGAATTGAAAGATGTGACTCCAGGAATGGTTTGTCCGGGAGTAGTAACCAATGTCACGAATTTTGGTGCCTTTGTTGATATCGGTGTTCATCAAGACGGTTTGGTGCATATTTCTCAACTCACCAATAAGTTTGTGACTGATCCTAACCAAGTGGTCAGCCCTGGTGACAAAGTTACGGTGAAGGTGCTTGAAGTGAATCTTGAAAAATCACAGATGGCCCTGACTATGCGTTTTGATGAAAAACCTACGCAAAAATCTTCTCCTGCTTCCAAAACTGTAGAACCGAAGTCTCTCTCGGTTAGTTATGCGGGTGACATTGCGAAAAAGATCCAACCAAGACCAGAAGGACGTCCTGCTCCGATTCAAAGCCGTCCTATGTCTCGACCACAGCCTCAGGAACGTCCTCAACAGAAACAAAACAAGCCAGCTCCACAGGCATTTAATAACGCGTTTGCAGGATTAGCAGCGTTGAAGGACTCTTTGAAGAAGTAATCAGAATCACTGAAAGGGGCCCGGCTAAAAAGCCGGGCCCCTTTTTTATTTTTTAGCCACAAAAGCGCATTTGGCATAGATCACGTGTTTGTGTTTCACGAGCTGAAAATCCATTTTCTTAATTGCCCTGGCTTGGGCTTCTTCCATGGATTCATCATGGAACTCGAAGATTTCCCCGCAATCTACACAAATGACGTGATCATGATGTTCATCATCTTGTGCTTCATACAGGGTGACACCCGCATGGCTTTGAAGACTTTCATGCAATAAACCGGCATCGCAAAGGGTTTTGACCGTTCGATAAATTGTCGCCGGACCAATTTCGGGATAAGAGTCCTGAACTTCCTTGATAAGACTTTGAACTTCAAAATGGCTCTTTTTTGAGAAAATCAGCTCTGCAACCTTCTCTCTTTGAACCGTCGATCTCAATTTTTTTTCTTTTAAATAGCGAGTGAGAATGAGCTTCCAATTCGCATTTTTAGAGGCGTTTTTAAGGGTATTTGAAGGTTTTTTGCGTCCGCAGGGAAGTATGCTCATGGGGTTGATCGTAACTTTTTTAAAAAAAATCGTCAAAAAGGTGTTGTAAATCGACAAAAACGTTCTACTCTGTATTCATATCATTAACAACTTCCTTTGGAGGAAACATGAAAAAGAAGACGACTGCTAAAAAAGCGCTCAACACAAAAGCAAACAAAAACTTCAACACCAAGAAAATGGCTGCTAAAAAAGCTGGTAAATTCTCTTTGGTAAACAACCTTCACGACGCGATCTTGATGATTGCTTCTGCTTCTAAAAACGGACAGATCAAAATCAAGCGTTCTGAATTGAAAAATGCTATCGAGCACACTTTCATGACAGGTGCTAAATTGGCTGCTTCTGGTCAACGCGTTCGCTTCCCAGTAATCGGTGTTCTTTGCCGTCGCGATGTTAAAGCTCGCAAATCTGGCAAAGGCTTGAACCCATTCACTGGCGAAGAAATCATGATCAAGGCACGTCCTGAATCTAAAAAACCACGCTGGTCTTTCCCTAAAGCGACTAAAGAAATTTTCGCTGACAAGAAATACTGGTAATTCGTGAACGTAAGTTCATGGAGGGTTTAAGCGTCGCTTAATCCCGGCCAAATTTAAGCCCCGGTGAGCAATCATCGGGGCTTTTTTTATTCTCAAATCAAGACTATGATTCATTTATGAAATCCAAGCGTTCTTCAGTTCTACCCAAAATGATCGGTGTGATCCATCTTCCTGCACTTCCGGGTTCACCTGAGGCCTCTCACCTTGATCCGGCACAAGCACTTCAACAAGCTGGTCTTTGGGCCGTACAAGAAGCCAAGATTCTCGCCAAGAGCGGCTTTGATGGCATCATCCTTGAAAATTTCGGAGACGCCCCTTTTTACAAAACCCAAGTGAAGCCCGAAACCATTGCTGCACTCTCGGTAATCGCAGCTGCAGTTCGTGAAACCTGCAATCTTCCGATCGGCATCAACGTTCTTCGAAATGATGCATTTGCAGCGTTGTCCATCGCAGCGGTAACCGGCTGTGATTTCATTCGTGTGAATGTGCTTTCCGGTGTGGCTGCTACTGACCAGGGATTGATTGAGGGACAGGCTGCAGATCTCATTCGTGAGCGCATCCGCTTGAATGCACAGTCGGTGAAAATTTTAGCGGACGTTCACGTGAAACACGCGCGATCTCTTTCTTCTTCCAGTCTTTCAATAGCAATCGAAGAAACTGCGGGGCGTGGAGGCGCAGATGCCGTAGTGATCAGCGGAAGTACGACCGGCCGAGCTCCTGACCCAATGATCATTCAAGAAGCCTTACAAGCGGCTAAACACGTTGGCGTTCCAGTTTATCTGGGAAGCGGAGCCACTCCTGCACTTTTACCAGAGTTTCCATCTTCACTCAGAATCATCGTCGGCTCAACGCTACGTAAGAGTGGAAAGCCCGGAGCATCCTTAGATTCTAAAAGAATCAAACAATTCATGGATGCCGTCAAAAAAGGAAAGGGTAAAGCGAGATCCAATGGCAAAGCTCGGCGCACTCCTTCTTAAGGGATTCCAAAAGAAACCCAGAAAGAAGTTTCAAAAATCGATTTCTCGAACGCGCACGGGATTATCGCGCCTGCTGAAAACTGCCAGCGATAAAACGGTATCCGTCAAAAGTTCCAAATCTGTGAAGCAGGGGAGGGGATCCCCTCTTCCCGTTTTAGTTGAAAAAAAAGTAAATTCTTCAATCGTTCCTGCACTGTCGATTCAATCCATCGATCTGGTGAACCCTAATCACCTGCTCAAGGCAAGCATTCATGCATTCTTCCAAGATCTCCGATCTGCTCATACCAAAAGGGCCTATGAAAAAGACCTCAACCGTTTCTTCAAGTATCTGGTGCTGCGCAAGGCCCGCGTTGGTCCTGAATCACTGAACCGAGCGCATGTGATCGGATATAAGGATCATCTACTGGGTGAAAAACTTCAGCACACAACAATCGATCGCCATTTGGCAACGCTGCGAACTTTTTTTAGATGGCTTGTGGAAGACGGAATTCTGACGAAGAATCCCGCAGAAAATGTACGCTTCTTAAACCCCAAACGGGAGTCACCGACACAAGGATTCAGTGATGAAGAAGTTGTACAGACTCTGAAGGTTCCTGATCTTCATACGCGTACCGGCTCCATGCACTATGCGATTTTAATGATTCTGTTTTATTGCGGACTTCGACGTTCTGAATTGTGTTCTTTGAAATTGAATGACATCGGTCTTGAGCGTGGACATTATTTTTTAAGACTGACGGGTAAGGGAAATGTCGAGCGCATCGTCGTGCTACTCACTCCTGTTTGGAATGCGATCCAGCATTATTTGAAAATGACCGGAAAAAAACAGGGTAGCGACGAATTTCTTTTTTCTCCGATTCGCAACAATCGTACAGGGGAATCAAGAAAATCACTCGATTCTTCGATGGTGTTTTATATTGTCACTAAATACGCAAAACTAGCTGGAATCAAGAAACGTGTTTCTCCTCACTCCTGCCGAGCAACTGCTATTTCCAATGCCCGTGACCACAACGTGCCCGATCGTGCAATCCAGGAATTTGCGGGTTGGTCGACCACGACCATGATCACTCGATACGACAAGCGTAAAACTGCACTCGAAAAATCGGCAGTTCACTCTATTTCTTATGGAGCCTTGCCTCGTGTTTTGCCAGTGGTGAAAACGTGATTCCAAAACCTTCGATTCCATATTCGGAATTCAACTTTTCCTTTGCCCGCAGTTCCGGCCCCGGTGGCCAGAATGTGAACAAAGTGAACAGCAAGGCTGTTTTAAAATGGAATTTGAATGAAAGTCAGTCCGTCAATGAAGATCAACGCGTGAGGCTTCAATCTAAACTTAAACTCAACGAAGCGGGTGAGTTGATTGTGATGAGCGATCGTTTTAGAGACCAAGGAAGAAACAAAGAAGACTGTATTGAAAAGTTTTACGCCCTTCTGAAGCAAGCGCTTCATGAGCCAAAAAAACGCAAAAAGACAAAGAAAACCTACTCCAGTAAATTAAAAGCAAAAGAAAGCAAGAAACGGCACTCTGAAAAAAAGAACCTGCGTTCCTTTCGGTACTAACAAAAACCGTACTTCAGTTCTTAATCCATTTTTTAAAATTAGTTTGATTCGCGATAACTTTTCTTATCGTGAATGTAAAACGGTCGCTTGTTCGATTTCAGAAAAACCCAGTTAAAAAGGTTGGGGAGTCGGTCGGCGCCTGACCGTAAGCCCATTATTGAGCGCATACGAGGGGTTCAAAATCAAAACCAGAAGTTTTTCAAATCGGTTGAACCCATGATTTGCCATTTTCAAAGTTGCTTGATGCTGTAATTCGCCCAAAAGTGAACCGATCGGAGAAGTGCTTAAAAGGTCTTGAGTGCTCGGTTGTTCTGCGATGGCTTCTACGCCATATTCCCAGGCAACCGATTGAAATGTGGAAAAGAAAAACGATTGCAAAGGTGAAGCTCCTTGGCTTCTGACCATGTTGTAATAAATAGCACCAGCCAGTGGGTGTCCAGCATTGACCCACCAGCGATCCTTGTCCCAAACCGGAGGCTTGGTATAGGCGCGCTTTAAATTTTGAAGGCCGTCCTTCAGCGGGTGTTCAGGCCATTGGGAAATGGAAGACGGCAAAAGAAGTAAAATACCGAGTCCTGCAAATTGAGGAATTTCAGTGATCAGAAAACCTCTTAAAAATTTACTACGAAATGGTTGATCTTGATTTCGGAGAACGATTTGACCCGATTCAGTATAACGATTCAACAGCCATTCTGAAAAATAATCGAAATCTTTCTGATCGGCCTGAGGAACCTGGTCCCTCTCATAACAGACATGTAATCCATCATGGGAAAAAACCTTGGGACAAAGTTCCTGCAGACCTTGCAGTTTAGTCTGAAGCTCCTGATCGTCGTTCAACTGGGCTTGAGTGAAACATACCGTTTCCGCAAAGCATGGGAGGGGGATCAACAGTAGAAATACAGCCAGTTGCTTCATGAATCGCAACCTAACAGCGGCGATAGCGAGTGGCCAGTTAGGTTTCTTTAATACTAAAAACAGTCAAAAACATGCCGCTCGTATTGTAGCTGTTTTACGCTCATAATATGAGTGTGTATGGTTAAACTCTTTTTATCATTGTTGTTCCTCAGTCAAAGTTACGCTGCGCAACCGGTAATTCCAGGTTGTGTCGAACCATCGAATTATTTCATGGAAGGCAAGACTGTTACT